>JACVCM010000088.1 GCA_016742125.1 Sphingomonadaceae bacterium
AGCCTGTAGACGTCGATCAGGTCGGGCCGGTTCACCGTGTTGGTCCAGCCGAGATTACGGTTATGCCCGAGCAGGACGAATGGCGAACCGGGGAACAATGCGCCCGCCATATCCAGCCCCTCGCCCGAATGCGTCACGGCCTCATACCAGGCGACCTGCCCTTCATAAGGCTGGTGCGAGTTCGAGATCAGCCAGGTCTTGCCATCGGCCATCCGCTTAGGTGCAATGGCGAAAGCATTGGAGCCGTTCATTTCCGGATCGTTTCCGATCGGCGTCATCCGCGCCGCGCTCTCCTTCGGCTGCGGCTTGCCTTCCACCAAAGCGCCGATATGATTGTCGAGCTGGTAGAAAAAGGGCGCGCGCAGCACAAAGCCGGTGACGATATCCTGTCCATTAACCGGGAACAGCTTCGATAGGCGGACCTCATCCGGATGTTTTCTCGCATAATGGTTGAGCCCGGCGGCATAGCCCTCGGCCACCGCACGCACCTCGGGCGATAGTTCCATATAACGCTTTTCCGCAGTCTCGTGCGCGCCCAGCAAGTGCAGCACATAATCGACCTGCGCGCCTTCCGATCCGGCTAACGCACCATACCGCCCGCGGGTCATCGCAACGACATCCTCTATCGTTGAAAAATCATCCTCGGCATGTGCATAAGCGAGGCCATAGGCGGTATCTGCATCGGTCTTTCCATTGATATGCGGTACGCCAAAAGGATCCCGTGCTATTTCAACTTCATATGTGCGGGGTGACGGCGCGGGATATTCGGTCGCGACCAGCGGCTCCCAAAGCATCAAAACGATGGACACACCGGCCAGCAACACTGCCCCGCTCCAAAGCCATTTGCGCATCCCCGTCCTCCGTTCGTCGATGTAATCTTGTCACATTTCTGTCTTCGCTTACATGCGGTGCATAACGAAGAATCAGGGAAAGGACAGCTTCCAAAATGTATCGTCACGTCATCGCGCTTGCGCTTGCCTCTATCGCAACGCCAACCATCGCACAGACAATTGTAGGTTCCGGGATCGAGCCTGGCACGACCGCCAATAGCCAGGTTCGTCCTGTCGATTTTGCCACGCAGATCGACCGCGACGGTGTGCTGGTCATTCTGACAGACGGCACAGCACTACCGGAAATGGGGCTTGATGCCGGTACTGCAGCGGCAGTCAGGGCCGCAATCGCAGCAGCGAAATTTGAGGGCAAGGCAGAGAGCAGTCTGACATTGCGCGGTATAGGTTCCTATGCGCGTATCCAGCTTGTCGGAACGATGGGCGATGGTGACAAGGCAATTCGGTTGCGCGATGCGGGCGGCAAGGCTGCGCAGGATTTGAAGGATGAGGCCTATCCAGTGTCGATAGCCGGAAACCTGTCCGCATCCGATGCAGCGTCGGTCGCACTCGGATACAATCTCGGCCAATATCGTTTCGATCGTTACAAGACAGTCGGCAAAACAGCCCCGCCGGTCCAGAAAGTTACGATCGTCACAAACGACCCGCGTGCAGCCGAAACCGAATGGAATACACGGGGTCGTGCACTGGCCGATGGTGTGACGCTGTCGCGCGACTTGGCCACCGAACCCGCCAATGTCATCTACCCTGAAAGCTTTGTCGCGCGGGTTCGTACAGCATTTGCCGGTGTTCCCGGCGTAAAGATCGAGGTGCTCGACGAGCCGGCGATGCGACGTATGAACATGGGATCGATTGTAGGCGTCGGCCAGGGTTCGCGGCGTCCGTCCCGGATCATGCTGGTCGAATATAGCGGCGGCAGCGGCGCACCATTGGCGTTTGTCGGAAAGGGTATTACCTTTGATTCCGGCGGCATTTCGCTCAAGCCCGGGTCGGGTATGTGGGAAATGAAGTCGGACATGTCGGGTGCGGCGTCGGTAATGGGCGCCGCCCTCTCGCTCGCCAAATCGAGAGCACCGGTAAATGTCATCGCGGTCGCAGCGCTCGCCGAAAACATGCCGGGTGGTAACGCTCAGCGTCCCGGCGACGTGGTACGGACCATGAGCGGCAAGACGATCGAAATCCTCAATACCGACGCCGAAGGACGGCTGGTTCTGGCCGACGCCAACGAATATGTGGCCACCAAAAAGCCGGCTGGCATTGTCAACATTGCAACGCTTACCGGCTCAATCGTCCAGGCGCTCAACGACGAATATGCGGGTCTTTTTGCCCGTGACGAGGGTCTTGCAAGGGCGTTGGCGGCCGCAGGCACGGTCACGGGTGAGGAAGTGTGGCGGATGCCACTCCATAAGAACCACAAGGAAGACTTGAAATCGGACATCGCCGACATCAAGAATGTCGTTGAGGGCGGTGGACCAGGCGCAAGTCTGGGCGCGACCTTCATCGGGTATTTTGTCGACGAGGCGACGCCCTGGGCCCACCTCGACATCGCGGGTGTGAACTGGGCGGATAAGGCCGGTCCGGTCACGCCGAAGGGTGCCTCGGGCTGGGGCGTCCGCCTGCTGGACCAGCTCGCAAGGAACTGGAAGGCCGAATAAATCGACATGACACCCTTGTGTTGCATAAATGCAACATTACATCTTCGAGAGACGCTTCCTAGAACATCATCGGGGGAGCATTTAAAGAAGATGGAATGAGGGTATGAATCTCGAGAAATTCACCGACCGCGCCAAAGGCTTCCTGCAAAGCGCGCAGACCGTAGCCATCCGCATGAGCCACCAGCGGATTTCGCCCGAGCATTTGCTGAAGGCGCTGCTGGAGGATGAGCAGGGAATGGCGTCAGGCCTCATCAAGGCAGCAGGCGGCGATGCCGCAGCGGCTTTGCGCGAGACCGACGCCGCACTGGCAAAGGTGCCGGCGGTATCTGGCGGCGGCGCGCAGCAAACGCCGGGGCTCGATAATGACTCGGTTCGTGCCCTCGACAGCGCCGAGCAGATCGCGCAAAAGGCAGGCGACAGCTATGTCAGCGTGCAAACGATATTGCTGGCGCTGGCGCTTGCCTCTGGCACGGCGGCTGGCAAGGCCCTTGCGGCTGCCGGCGTCAAGCCCGAGGCACTGAATGCCGCGATCAAGGATCTCACCGGTGGCCGCACTGCGGATACCGCCGGCGCCGAAGACCGCTACGACGCGCTCAAAAAATTTGCCCGCGATCTCACCGAAGTCGCACGCGCAGGCAAGCTCGATCCCGTCATCGGTCGCGATGAGGAAATTCGCCGCACCGTCCAGATTCTCGCGCGCCGGACCAAGAACAACCCGGTGCTGATCGGCGAACCGGGCGTTGGCAAAACGGCGATTGCCGAAGGTCTTGCATTGCGCATCGCGAATGGGGACGTACCCGACAGCCTGAAGGACCGCAAGCTGCTCAGCCTCGATATGGGCGCACTGATTGCCGGCGCCAAATATCGCGGCGAGTTCGAGGAGCGGTTGAAGGGCGTGCTCGACGAGGTCAAACAGGCCGAAGGCGACATTATCCTGTTTATCGACGAAATGCACACGTTGGTCGGCGCCGGTAAGGGCGAAGGCGCGATGGACGCCGCCAACCTTATCAAACCGGCCTTGTCGCGCGGCGAACTGCACTGCATCGGCGCGACCACACTCGATGAGTATCAGAAACATGTCGAAAAGGATCCAGCGTTGCAGCGTCGGTTCCAGCCGGTGTTCGTTGGCGAACCGACGGTCGAGGATACGATCTCGATCCTGCGCGGGCTCAAGGAGAAATATGAGCTGCACCACGGCGTCCGGATAACCGATGGCGCGCTGGTCAGCGCGGCGACGCTGTCGCATCGGTATATTTCCGACCGCTTCCTGCCTGATAAGGCGATAGACCTGATGGACGAAGCCGCATCGCGCTTGCGGATGGAGGTCGAATCCAAGCCCGAGGAAATCGAGAATCTCGACCGACGGATCATCCAGCTGAAGATCGAGCGTGAAGCACTCGGCAAGGAAACCGATACGGCATCGAAAGACCGGCTGGCGACCCTCGAAAATGAGCTCGCCAATCTGGAGCAGCAATCTTCCGAGCTGACTCAGCGTTGGCAGGCGGAAAAGGAGAAGATTTCCGCTGAAGCCAAGATCATGGAGCAACTCGACAGTGCCCGTATCGAACTCGAACAGGCGCAACGCGGCGGCGACCTCGCCAAGGCAGGCGAGCTGCAATATGGCACCATTCCCGGCCTCGAAAAGCAGCTTGCCGACGCGCAGGCAGCGGCGGGCAATGCCATGCTGCGCGAGGAGGTAACCGCACAGGATATAGCCAGCGTGGTGAGCCGCTGGACTGGCATTCCGGTCGACAAGATGCTTGAGGGCGAGCGCGACAAGCTTCTCAGGATGGAGGAACTGATCAGCGCGCGGGTGATCGGGCAGCAGGACGCGGTCGAGGCAGTCTCGAAAGCGGTGAGGCGAAGCCGCGCCGGCCTGCAAGATCCGAACCGGCCGCTCGGCAGCTTCCTATTCCTCGGCCCAACCGGCGTTGGCAAGACCGAACTTACCAAGGCGCTCGCATCATTTCTGTTCGACGACGACAATGCGATGGTCCGCATCGACATGTCCGAATTTATGGAAAAGCATAGCGTGTCGCGGCTCGTCGGCGCGCCTCCCGGCTATGTCGGCTATGATGAAGGTGGCGTATTGACCGAAGCGGTACGACGGCGGCCTTATCAGGTCGTGCTGTTCGACGAGGTCGAGAAAGCGCACAGCGACGTTTTCAACATATTGTTGCAAGTGCTGGACGACGGCCGCCTAACCGATGGACAGGGCCGCACTGTCGATTTCTCCAACACGCTGATTATCCTGACCTCAAATCTGGGCAGCCAGTATCTGGCGGGTCTTGAAGATGGGCAGGATGTGAAGGATGTCGAACCGCAGGTCATGGAAATCGTGCGCGGCCATTTTCGCCCGGAATTTCTGAACCGGCTGGATGAGATTATCCTGTTCCACAGGCTCGCCGCAGAACATATGGCGCCGATTGTCGATATCCAGGTCCAGCGTGTACAGAGGCTGCTGAAAGATCGCAAGATTGTGATCGACCTGTCCGACAAGGCAAAGGCATGGCTCGGCCGCGTCGGCTATGACCCGGTATATGGCGCACGTCCGCTGAAACGGGCCATTCAGCGTTATCTGCAAGATCCGCTGGCGGATATGCTGTTGCGCGGCGACATTCCCGATGGGACGACGGTCAAGGTCGAGGAAGGCGATGGCGAGTTGAAAATGAAAGCGGTCGCGACGGCGTGAAAACGACCTTCGCGCTCAATCCCGCGCTGGATGTGCCGGGAATGACACGGCGGTTTCTTACTGATGGCAGGCTGTCGATCGAGGACTTTCTTGAACCACAGGCAGCGGAGGCCTTGCACCACGCGCTGACCGCGCGTGAAGATTGGGTCTGTGTCATTAACGCTGGCGACAAGGTTTTCGAACTGGGCAAGACGTCGCTTGATAGCATGTCTGCCGAACAGCATTCGGAATTGACTGCACGCATATATAGGGAGGCGCGTGATGGCTTCCAGTTCCGGTTCTCGTCGATCCGGGTTCCCGACTCTCGGGATCAGCGGCAAGTGGATCATGACATTGTCCATGCCTTTGCTGAATTTATGAGCAGCGCTGCCGTGTTGGACCTGTTACAGCGGGTTACCGGGCGCACCGGCCTGGTGTTCGCCGATGCGCAGGCGACTGCCTATCATCCGGGCGACTTTCTGACCGGCCACGACGACGATGTCGAAGGTAAGCATCGCGAACTTGCTTATGTATTCGGGTTGACGCCGCACTGGCGGACAGAATGGGGCGGATTGCTGCTGTTCCATGGCGAGGGGGGCGCGGTAGAGGGTTTCGTGCCGCAGTTTAACTGCTTGAATATTTTCGCCTTACCGACACTTCATAGCGTCAGCATCGTCGCGCCATTCGCGGGCGAAGTGCGATATTCGGTGACCGGCTGGCTGCGGACGCAGAGGCCTTAACCTTCATTCCGCAAGATATGCTTCAGGCAGGTCGGGCGACATCGAAGGCAGCGCTCATTCTTTCGCCCGATTCAAACGGCCTCGTCGAATGCCATAAAGTCGAAGGAAACAAGACCAGCCTTCCGGGTCGCGGTTCCACAAGACGCAGCGGCGCCAAACCCGTCCGCAAAGCCGGTTCCGGTTCGCCCAGCGCAAGCCAGCCCGAGGGCGGTGAACCGATCTCGTCGCCGGACGGCACACTGATATAAAGTGCTGAACTGAACCATCCGGCAGGATGAACATGGCTCACATGATGGCCGGCCCCTGTCAGTCTGACCGACCACGCGCCGTTAAAGCTGATGGGTGCGGTACGCCTGACAGACAGTATCGGATGTGTAGGGTCGATAGGGGGGAGCTGCGCCAGATGGCTCTTTATGGCATCAACCAGGACCTTGCGCAGTTCCACAATTTCCGGTTCGAGACGTGCCAGCAATGGCCCGTCCGTTTGCGTTCCATTCCGGACGGACTGCTCGACCGGCAACCCTGAAATGGCGTGGATGCTGCGCAGCCGTTCTGCAAGACGCTCAAGATCGGGCAGCCGGTCGGCAAGGTCCAAAACGCTGCATAGCCGGTCATCGCCCTCCAGCCAGTGCCATTGTTCGTGATCCATCATGCGCCATGAAATCGCGACATAGGGCCATAGGTAAATTGCGGCGGCACCGCCGAGCGCTGGCTGCGCCTGCTCAATTGCACGTTCCGGTCGTCCCATGCGAATTTCATGGCGTACCATCGGGATCAGCGCCGATAGATCCGTGGGGATAGCAAAACGTCCGAAATCGGCATCTACCTTTTGATGATCGCCCAATTCAGAAAGCGCACATATCTCGAAAAAATCGAACAATGGCTGTTGACCGGCATTCTTGCGTCCCCGTTCGACCGACTGCAAAACTCCAGTAAAATTAGCGGAACGCTGATCGACAAGGATACGCATCTGCCACAGCTGTAGGTCGCGAGGATGCTGTGTCAGCGCCTTGTCGATACTCGCCAGATAATCGTAGCGTTCACCGTCCATCCAGCGAAGGCGGCAGGCAAGCCAGTGTCCGTCGAACCAGTGGGGGCGTGAGGCCAGCGCTTCGTCGAGTTTCGCAACCGCCTCGGTCCTTCGTCCGTCTGCCACCATGGCAGCTGCGAGTCCTTGCAGGGCTTCTTCAGGCTCAGTTGCAAGGGCGACGACCCGGTCGAATGACTCCACCGCAGGAAGACCCGCCTCGAGCCGGACAAGCGCGACGGCATGCGCTATTTTGAAATTGCCGGGTGCGAGATGCGCGGCCCTTTCGAGCGATTGCAGTGCCGCTGCACTTTCACCGCAGGCACGTTGCAGAAGGCCCAATATTTGCCAGTAACTGGCATCATTTGCGCGCCGCTGGGCAGCTGCGAGTAAAGACGGAATCGGGGCCGGATCGGCATGTGCAATCGCGGCCAATCCGGCGTTGTAGGCATCAATGTCCGGATATTTCATCATGAATCAACATATCATCGGAACAGACAAAAAAGAAAGGCGGAGCATTGCCCCGCCTTTCCAATTCTAACGCTGTTTCCGGTTCAGAACCGCAGGCGCGTCTGAACATACATGCGGCGGCCAACCACGTCATACAGCGACGGATCGGTACCCGATTGCACGTTCGGCGCATATTGCGGCGGTTGACGGTTGAATGCGTTGTTCACGCCCAACCGGAACTGCAGCGGTCCGATGTCGACCTGACCGGCAAAATCGAAATACCAGATCGAACCCGGGCTGGTGAAGGTTTCACCGGGGAACTGGACCGAAGCACGGTTTTCCATCGAGTCGATATACCGGATGCGGCTCGACAGGGTGATCGGGTCGAGCTTCCAGGCAACATTGAGGTTGCCCTTCCAGCGCGGGAAGCTGGTTCCCAGACCCTGACCGAAATAGGATGCCGTCCCTGCATAATCCAGGACAACACCGGGCAATTCCTCAACCTTGAAGTCGATCAGATAGTTCAAAGCCAGATCGAAATTCAGGCTGGAATCCTCACTGACAAAAGCTGTCGGCAGACGGTAGCCCAACTGGAAATCGAGGCCCGACGTCTTCAGCGTCCCAGCGTTCAGCTGAGTGAAGAAACCCTGCGGGTTACCACCGATAGCCGATGCAACGGTAATCGACGACAGGTTGCTGCCCGACCGTCCGATTGACGTACAATAGGGGCTGGACGCAGCGAGTGCCGTATTGAACGTACCCTGATAGCCATAGCAGGCGGCAATGATCAGGTTGGTGTCAACGCCGGAAATCTTGTCGTCGATCTTGATGTTGTAATAATCGAGCGAACCGGTCAGCCCCTGCCAGTTGAAAGCAACACCAGCAGTGAACGTGTCGGACTTTTCAGGCAACAGGTTTGCGTTACCGGCAAAGTTCGTGTTGACCTGCAGACCGGGTGTCGCCGCATAGGAATTGAACGCCGTGATCTGCGCTGCGGTCGGGGTAGTGGACGGGTTGCCGCCACCCACGCCGTTCTGGATGCAGAGCGTACGTCCTGCCGTACCAGCTGTCGCCCGGAAATTCGTCCCCGCCGAGCAAGGGTCGAATGCGGAAACGAAAGAGGCACCGCCCGAGAACAGTTCACCGAAGTTCGGCGCACGAACGGAGCGCTGATAGGTACCACGCAAGCGTACTTCAGGAATGATTGCCCAGCTCAACTCAGCCTTATAGGCATCCGAAGAACGCGACGGCGCATCGACGTTACGCTGGATATCGTTGGAGTCGCTCTTGGACCGGCGATAGCCAAGCGTAAGCTCGAGCGAATCGGCCCATGCCGCACCCTTGACGATAGGAACATAAAGTTCGCCGAAGAAATCGAGAAACTCGTTCGTCCCCAAATCGGGTGTGGCAGTGTTAAAGCCTGCAATCGGACCCGACAACGCACCCGGATCGAATGCGTAACGGAACTTGCGCTGCTCGATACCGAGCACTGCTGACAGGGTACCGGCCGGCAGTTCAGCCAATTCGCCCGTCACATAAGCCTGTCCAATCTTCTGGGTAAAGCGCGTTTGCGTACGGCCCGTAACGGTCAGATAGTTGATACAGGCTTGCGACACAGGCTGGATGCCGAACGGATTGTAGCCGCCGGCACACAGGCTGTTGCCGCCGTCTGCGGCTTCGAGCAAGTTCTGAAGCCTCTGGACGTCAATATTGCCGGTTGCTTCACGATCGATGATCGTGCGTCCCCAGCTATAATAGGCTTCGTAATTCCAGCCTGGCGCGATTTCGCCGCGCAGACCACCCAACGCCTGCATCACTTCATTGTTGTACACCGACTGCCGGAGACCAGCACCGAGCGTACGGATCGCAAAGCGGAAAGGCTCCGTTGCACCCGAACCGATAATCGCCGCGTCATCGCCGGTGCGTGCGGCGAGCAGTGTGCGCAGGTCGTTTGGAATGAACGGGTTGGTAACCGGTATAAGGCTGTTGGTGATAAAGGTGCCGGATGAGCTGGGGGTAGCAGCCGTTCCGCAGCCTTGCGCCAACGTGTTGCCAGCACCACAAATAAGCGGGGACCTTGCGAACGTGGTTTGCGGCGGCGTCTGATAGATGCGGGTACCGATCGGTGTCGGTGCCAGCGCCGTCACCGATTCATATTCGGTATATCCAGCCTGGGTGAAAAACTCGAACGAGTCGTTAATTTCATAGTTGCCGCGCAGGAATGCCGATTTGCGTTCAAGCGGAAGAACCAAAACGTTGATCGCATCGAAATTGTACGAATAAAAATCCGGTACGAAATTCTGGTTGGCCGCAGCAGCGTCATTGCCCAGCGGATCATAGCGATAGTTCGCGATTTGAAGCGGGTTGTTGAAAATACCCGAACTGAACAAGGTGCCGTCGGGGTTGACATGCAACAAGCTGAGACCGGAAAGCGGCGTTTGCGCTGCGGTCACGCCATAAGAGGCGAACAAGGTATTAATGGCCGCCTGCGGAATGGAATTGACCTCAATAAGGCGGCCGACAGGTGGCGTACCTGTTGTCGAAGTTGCCTGGGCTGCAAACGGACGCTGCGCCTTGATAAGGCCCTGACGATTCGAATAGTCGAACGAAACCGAGATATTACCCTTGTCGTCGCCCGAATTGACGCCGATCACGCCGCTCAGCTGATAATCGCGTGAGTCGGTCAGCGGAACAGAGTTCGAATAGGTAGCGCGCAGATCGATGCCCTCGAAATCCTTCTTGAGGATCATGTTGACCACGCCCGCGATAGCGTCGGCACCATAGGCTGCGCCGGCACCGCCGGTCATGACGTCGATCCGCTCAATAAGGGCCTGGGGAATGGTGTTGAGGTCGACAGTCTGGTCGGATGCCGACACCATCGCACGGCGACCGTCGATGAGTACCAGGTTGCGGTTCGCGCCAAGGCCGCGAAGGTTGATGTTCGACTGACCACCGTTGCCGGGGTTGTTCGAAGTCGACGTGCCAGCTGGATTGACCTGCGGCAACGTGTTCAGAAATGTGTCAAGCGTCAGGTCGGCATTCTGGGTTGCCTGCTCACCAGTGACAACCGCGACCGGACTGCTGGAATCGAGGTTCGGACGCGCAATACGCGAACCCGTCACAACAATAGCTTCGCTGGTTTCTTCGGCAGGCGCCTCGTCCTGGGCGAAAGATGGCGTCGAAATCAACGCAAGGCCCAGCGCCAATGGTGCTGCGGCATTCTTCAAATTGCTGATACGTGCTTTTTTCACGATATAGCCCCTTAAATTTATCTGGCCGCCACCATCGCTAGTCGCAACGCTGGTTGGCCCGTTACACTCCCCAGTTTTCATGCGATTTCGGCGTGCAAAAAGCAGGCGCGACGAAACGCAGAGTCCCTCCGGGTTGACGCTGCTTAGGCCGAAAAGCCTGCGCCAAGCAAGAAAATGCACGGATTTGACAATAATATTTCAGGCCTGTCACCTTTATGCCACAGTGCTGTTTCGGCCATGATGCCATATTCGTTTGCCGATTGACGGTGGGCGCAATTCATTCATGACAGTGACAGCACCCTGCGTTAATAGGACGCCGACGATAACCGGAGCATGATGACTGTAATGTTTGCCAATCTTTCCACGCGCAGCCTTTTTATGACGGCCTTTGCGTTTCTCATTTCTATTACTTTCGGTATATCATCGACTTACGCGCAGGACGCGGTGGCACCGCCAGCCGCTCCGGCTGCGCCCAACCCTGAAAATATCCTGCATCTGGATCTGTCCACTGGCGGCCGGGTAACGATCCAGATGTATCCAGAGGTTGCACCGGCGCATGTCGAGCGGATCAAGACGCTCACGCGGCAGGGCTTTTACAATGGCGTTATCTTCCACCGTGTGATCGACGGCTTCATGGCGCAAACGGGTGATCCGAAGGGCACCGGTCAGGGTGGCTCAGACCTTCCGGATCTCAAAGCAGAGTTTAACAAGACGCCGCATTTGCGCGGAACCGTGTCGATGGCGCGTACCAATGAACCCGATACCGCCAACAGCCAGTTCTTCATCTGCTTCCAGCCAAGGTTCTCGCTCGACAACAAATATACCGTGTTCGGACGCGTGACCTCTGGGATGCAATTTGTCGACGCTATCGAACGGGGCGAGCCGCCTGCAAATCCCAGCAAGGTTTTGCAGGCATCCATTGCTGCCGACAATGTCCCGCCGCCACCTTTTGCGCCGCCTATCATGACTGCCGCACCGCGGGAAACACCGATAACCGTCGATCAGCTTAGCGGAAACTGAGCGCGCGTCTGCTGCTTATGCGCTTCCTTCGATAATGCCTGGATAGCTGGTGCTTGTAGAGCTGTTTGATTTCGACTTGCCGCCGGAGCGGATCGCGCTGCGCCCCGTCAGCCCGCGCGATGCGGCGCGAATGCTATGCGTCTCGGGCGATGGCAGCCTTGCCGACCGATATGTCCGCGATCTGCCGCAGTTGCTGCGCAAAGGCGACTGCCTGATCTTCAACGATACCCGTGTCATCCCGGCTCAGCTCGAAGGAAAGCGCGGAGATGCCAGCATCGGCGCGACGTTGCACAAGCGCATAGATCTGCGCCGCTGGCAGGCCTTCATTCGCAACGCCAAGCGGTTGCGCGTCGGCGATCAGGTAGATTTCGGCAGCGGAGTGGTCGCCATCGCCGAGTCCCGGCACGACGATGGAAGTTTCATCCTGTTTTTCGAGGGCTCCGAGCCAGTCGAAGTCCTGCTCGAACGCGCGGGCACCATGCCGCTGCCGCCCTATATTGCTGGCAAGCGTGCGACCGACGAACAGGACCGGCAAGATTATCAGACGATGTTTGCCCAGAAAGACGGCGCGGTGGCCGCCCCGACCGCTTCGCTACATTTCACGCCGGAATTGATGGCTGCAATTGCCGAGGCCGGTATCCAGACCGCAACGCTGACGCTTCACGTCGGTGCAGGCACGTTCCTGCCAGTCAAGGCCGAGGACACCGCCGACCACAAGATGCACAGCGCATGTGGAAGCATCGACGCCGCCACGGCCGACCGGACCAACGCCGCGAACGCCCCCGGGGGGCAGCGCGTGACCATTTGCGCCACCCCCGAGGGCGCCGGGGGAAGTCGTACAG
>JACVCM010000089.1 GCA_016742125.1 Sphingomonadaceae bacterium
TCGTATGGCTGCTCGATAAATCCAGTGCGGTGATTTTCTCGGCTTTAGGCCTGCGCCGGGATAGCCGTGAAGCGTTGACCACGGAAGAATTGCGCATGGTCTTTGCAGAGGCAACCCATGCCGGTATCATCGAGGAACATGAGCATAAGGTCATTGCTGGCGTGGTGCGCCTTGCCGACCGGCCCGTGCGCGAGGTAATGACACCGCGAACCGATGTCGACCGGATTTCGGCGGATGCGTCCGAAGAAGAAGTGCGTGAGGTACTGGTCAGCTCGCCGCATACGCGAATCCCGGTGTTCGGTGAGAATGGCGACGACATAATCGGCGTCGTCCAGTCGCGCGACATCGTTGCGGCGCAGCTGGCCGGCAAGAAACTGGACCTGCGCGAATTGATGCGCCGCGCGGAAATCGTCCCTGACCAGCTCGACGCAATGGACGCGCTCGAGATATTGCGTTCGTCGGATGTGCCGATGCTGCTTGTGCATGATGAATATGGGCATTTTGAGGGGATCGTCACCCCCAACGACCTTTTGGCGGCGATCGCGGGAGAGTTTGCTTCGGACCAGGCACAGGGCAGCGCGCCCAATATCATCACGCTCGAGGATGGTTCGATGCTTGTGTCAGGCGCTATGGCGGCCGACGCCATGGCGGAGGCACTGTGCATCGATCTGCCCGAGGATCGCGACTATGCGACAGCTGCCGGGCATGTGCTGCATGTGCTTCGGCATTTGCCCGAGGAGGGCGAATCCTTCGTCGACCAGGGCTGGCGATTCGAAGTCGTCGATATGGACGGTCGCAAGATAGACAAGCTGCGTGTCCGACTTGCAGAAAAAGCAAGTAAAAAGCCCCCAGTTGAGGGCTTGTGATTGTCCAAGCGCTTGGTTAGGGCATAGCGGCAATCGCTTACTGGCAGGATTAACAATGGCCGATTTCTTCCTTCCCAAAAACAGCAAGGTCCAGAAGGGCAGGGTTCATGCTGCGACGACCGAAGGCAATGTGAAGAAATTCAAGGTCTATCGCTACGATCCCGACAGCGGAGAAAATCCCCGCTACGACACATTTGAAGTCGACACCGACAATTGCGGCCCAATGGTTCTCGACGCGCTGATCAAGATGAAAGGCGAACAGGATTCGTCGCTCACCTTCCGTCGTTCATGTCGCGAGGGTATTTGCGGTTCCTGCTCGATGAATATCGACGGCAAGAACGGTTTGGCCTGCACAACAGCCATTGAGGACTGCAAGAGCGAGGTCACGATCACGCCGTTGCCGCATATGGAGGTTATCAAGGACCTTGTTCCGGACTTCACGCATTTCTATGCGCAATATGCGTCGATCAAGCCGTGGCTGCAGACTGTGACACCCGAGCCTTCGGGTAAGGAACGACTTCAGTCACCCGAGGACCGCGCCAAGCTCGACGGTCTTTATGAGTGCATATTGTGCGCCTGCTGCTCAACCAGCTGCCCATCCTACTGGTGGAACAGCGACAAATTTCTGGGACCTGCCATATTGTTGCAGGCCTATCGCTGGCTCGCCGACAGCCGTGACGAGATGACCGGCGAGCGGCTGGACGACCTGGAGGATCCCTTCCGGCTCTACCGCTGTCACACGATCATGAATTGCGCAAACGCCTGCCCGAAGGGATTGAACCCGGCCAAGGCTATTGCCGAAACCAAGAAGATGATTGCCGAACGGCACATCTGATTTGCCGGACGCCCAGTTGGACACACCCGCATTCGACAGCAGCCCCGATCCGGATAATCCCGGCTGGCTGAAATGGCAGATGACCGACCCGACACGGTACAACGGAACCGTGCTCGGCAAGATGCTCGTCCGGCATGATGGGCCGGGCAAGGCCCGGTTGCGGATGTTTCCAGAGCACCGTCACAGCAATTTGCGCGACGCGATCCACGGCGGCGTTACACTTGGTTTCATCGACGTGGCGATGTTCGGCGCATCGCGGATGTTCGGGCTGATCGAGGCGGGCGCGGCAGTGACACTCGACCTGTCGGTACAATTCATCGGCGCGGGTGTGATCGGTAAGCCCATGGACGCCGAAGTCGAGCTTCTGAAAGAAACCGGGCGGCTGCTGTTCATGCGGGGGATCGTGGTGCAGGGCGAGGAGCGTGTAGCTGCCTTTTCAGGTACGATCCGAAAACCGACGAAGCGATGAGCGGGAGACCGGTTAGCGAACGCTATTCCGCACTGCTGGCGGCGGAGGAGCTAAAGCCCGATCCGGACCAGGCAGCGGCGGTTCAGGCCCTCGCCAGGGTTCAGGCAGCGCTGGAATCCATTCCCCCGCGTGGCAGTACATTATGGCGCTTTCTGGGTAAAAAGCCGGAACCGGTGCGTGGGCTATATCTGTGGGGCGGTGTCGGTCGCGGCAAGTCCATGATGATGGACCTGTTCTTCGAATGTGTGAGCATCCGCCGCAAACGGCGTGCGCATTTTCATGAATTCATGCTCGACATCCACGCACGGTTGAAGGTTGAGCGTGCAAAGGAGGAGGGCGACCCGATACCCCCGGTTGTCGGGGCGCTTGCCGACGAGGCCAGACTGTTGTGCTTCGACGAAATGGTGGTCAACAACACCGCCGACGCGGCCATCATGTCGCGGTTGTTCGCCGGGCTCATCGCGGCGGGCGTGACGGTGGTGACCACATCCAACCGGCATCCCGACGACCTCTACAAGGACGGGCTCAACCGGCAATTGTTTCTGCCATCCATCGATCTGGTGAAAGACAAGCTCGACATCGTGTCGCTCAACGGGCCGGTAGATTACCGCCGCGAAAGGCTTGGCAACGCCAGGACCTGGCTGGTTCCAAATGGAGCCGAGGCCACGGCATCCTTATCCGCGACTTTCTTCAACCTGACCGACTATCCGCCGGAGGACCGTGCAAATGTGCCGTCGGAGGATATCGATGTTGGCGGCGGCAGGATTTTGCATGTGCCGAAATCGTTGAAGGGTGTTGCAGTCTTCTCGTTCAAACGGCTCTGCGCCGACGCACGGGGCGCCGCCGACTATTTGGCAATCGCAAGGCGGTTTCATACCGTCATCATGGTCGGCATTCCGGTGCTCGGGCCGCACAACCGCAATGAGGCGGCACGCTTTGTGACGCTGATCGACGCGCTTTACGAATATAAGGTGAAGTTTCTGGCAAGCGCCGACGCTGCCCCTGACGAACTTTATCCGGAAGGCGATGGGCGTTTCGAATTCGACCGTACCGTATCGCGGCTTCTGGAAATGCAGTCGGAGGAATATCTGGCCGAGGGCCATGGCGGCGGCTAGCTAGGGTCAGGACCTAAGGCGAAGAGGGAGGATGATATGAAAAGACTTTGGCTTCTTGCGACCGCGCTGCTGGCGCTCACGCCGCTTCACGCCCAGGATGCGAGGCGCGACGCCGAAAAGCAACTCTTCGCCAAGATCGTCGAAATTCCAACGGTCGAAGGGCGGAGCACCGAATTCAATAAGCTCACTGCTTTGTTGACAACCGAATTTCGAAAGGCGGGCATTACCAATGTCATGGTTAAAGACCATGACGGCACGCAAACGCTGATTGCGCGCTGGCCTGCGGCCAGGCCGTCGGGCAAGAAACCGATACTGCTGATGGCGCACATGGATGTGGTGGAGGCAAAGGAGAGCGACTGGAAATATCCGCCTTTCAAGTTCCGCGAAGACAATGGCTGGTATCTGGGGCGCGGGTCGAATGACAATAAGGCAGGCCTCACGGGCATCGTCCTTGCCTTGCAGTATCTGCGTGAAGAAAGGTTCGCACCGACACGCGACATCGTCATCCTGTTTACCGGCGATGAGGAGACCACCGGCAACGGTGCGCGGCGCGCGGCAACCGAGTGGCGCAGCCTGATCGACGCCGAATATGCGCTCAACAGCGACGCTGGCGGGGGTTCGGTCTATCCCGATGGCCGGGTCGAAGCATTCGGCATGCAGATTGCCGAGAAAACCTATGCTGACTTCAAACTGACCGCGACAAATCGCGGCGGGCATAGCAGCGCACCGCGTCCCGACAATGCAATTTACGCGCTCGCCAATGCCATTGGCGCACTCGAACGCCACCGCTTCCCACCTATGATCAACGATGCCACCCGCGCAACCTATGAGGCGCTTGCCGTCGCCGACAAGGGCCAATATGGCGAGCTTATCAAACGCTTTCTGGCCGACCCGCAGGATCGCGAGACTGCCGACCTGCTGGAGGCGATGGATATAGGTAGCACCCGCACCCGCTGCGTCGCCACCATGTTGTCGGGTGGGCATGCTCCAAATGCCTTGCCGCAGAAGGCCGAAGCCAATGTCAACTGTCGCATTTTTCCGGGCGTCAAGGTTGAGGACATCCGTCAGCAATTGCAGTCGCTGTCGGGGCCAGATGTTACGGTGAGTGCAGTTGAAGGTTCGCAAACTCCGGAGACGTCGCCAACGCCGCTACGCACCGATGTGACCGAGGCGTATAAGGCAGCCGTCGCTACCCGCTTTCCGGGCGCACCGGTCCTGCCCTTCCAGTCGGCAGGCGCGACCGATGGCGCATTCCTGCGCTCGCAGGGCATTCCGGTCTATGGCTTTGGCGGCCTGTGGGGAATTGTCGGCGAACGCGAAGGCGCGCACGGCCTCGACGAAAGGGTATGGGCGGACGGGTTTCACGGTCAGATTCCGATCTGGATGGAAATGCTGCGTCGCCTTGCGGGTTAGCTGCGCATGATCAACCGTCCGTTGACGACTTCATACTCAAAATAGAACCATTTGTCGGTGTCGGATTTATCCTCTTTCTTGAACGCGGCAATAAGCCGCTCGCCATCGGTTTTGACGTAGATTGCACCGTCGACGTCCACATTGGAGCGGCCCAGACTTTTGACATCGTCGAGCATCTTTTTCTTGGCGGCTTCGGTCGGCGCACCGGTCAATCCCTCGATAGCAGTGGTGAGTCGGGCCACGAGCCGTGCATCCTCCTTTTCGCGTGTCGACCGCTGCAATTCGGTGCTCAGCAACACAGGCGAGGCACCCCGTCCGGCGCGACCCAGTCTGCCGAGAAGATCGGGGCGTGGATGGACATGCCCTTCGGCATCGCCTGACGATATCACAAAGGCCGCCGGATTGACCGCCAGCAGAAATTCGTCGGTCACATCGGCTGCGCCATGGTGGCAGACCTTCATCACCTCGGCGCGGAAGAAGTTGCGCGCAACCTCGATCATCGCTTCCCGGTCGGCGCTTGTGGTAGGCCAGCGGTCCAGCCCGGCATAACGTTTCAGCAGATATTTCTCTGCGGGAAGGTTGAGGTCGCCCCCGAACAGTACGCGGAAATTCTTGTAATTCAGCCGGAGCAGAACCGAATGGCCGTTTTTGGTTTTGCCATAACTGCCCAATACGCGCAGCCGGGCTTTGCCATTGGCATCCTCTTCGACAAAGGGGCCCAATATCTCAATCGTGTAACCGCGACCGTCGGCAGGTGCAAAGCCTGGCACCCAGCAACGCCCGTCGGCAGATATACCGTGCCGGGTTGAAAGCATCGCCGAATCGGCAAAGCTGCCATTGGCGAGGCCCGCCTTTATCATCGCGGCGAAATTGCCCGAGCCGGCCGGCGCAAAAGCGGCCTGCAGGTCGGCATGATCCTCGACCAGCGCTTCGATGAAAGAGGCATTTTCGGCGGCATCCTCGACCTTTCCGCCCAGCTTGTCCCATTCGCTGCCGCCAGGACGTTCCACCAGACCGCTATGATAGAGATATCTGAACTGCACCGCATTGCTGGCGAAGATTGGCGCAAAGCCGCCATAATGATCTTCGTCCGGATGCGTGATTATCGCGGCGTGAAACAGCGATTTCTTTTTATAGCTATTGAACCGGCCGGTCAAAAAGTCGTGCATGTGATGCTCTTTGCCAGCATCGATGACGATTATCCGTTCGCCGACATCGCGCTCTGGTGTGATCAGCACGCAACCGTCACCCTGCCCCACATCGACAAATACGATCTCCATCGGCCGTGCGTCTGTCGTATGGATTCGCTCGATCTGCAGCAATTTCGCCTTGTCAGGATTATTCCACGCCCATCGCACCGTCACCCATTGCGACTGGCCATCGTCATTGTCGTCGATGGTGAGCCAGTCACCCCACAGGACCTGGCGGAATTTCCTGCCATTCATGTCGAAAAGATGAACCGGCTTGCCGCCTTTGGGCAGCGCAACGAACAGATGTTTCATGACATAACCCCTTCGCGGCTACGCGACCCGAAGAGCTCGTCAAATGCTAATCTCGCCTCTGCAAAAAGACAATTTCTTTCTCTTAATGGTATTGCGAACTATTATCAGAAAAAGCCTTAACTTTGGACCTTTATTGGGTTGTTATCCACAGCGATTCGGACTAACGCGACCACAATTCCGCTACAGCCCACAGGGAAGGACATCGTTTCATGGCTCGCAAAAAGATTGCGCTTATCGGCGCCGGTAACATCGGCGGCACACTCGCCCACCTCGCAGCATTGAAAGGTCTTGGCGACATCGTGCTGTTCGACGTCGTCGAAGGCGTGCCGCAGGGCAAGGCTCTGGACCTGTCGCAATGCGGGCCGGTCGAAGGCTTCGATGCCAAGATCACCGGATCGAACGATTATGCCGACATCGCAGGCGCCGACGTCATCATCGTCACCGCCGGTGTCGCGCGCAAGCCGGGGATGAGCCGCGACGATTTGCTCGGTATCAACCTGAAGGTCATGAAGGCGGTCGGGGAAGGCATCAAGGCCAATGCGCCGAACGCCTTCGTCATCTGCATCACCAACCCGCTGGACGCAATGGTCTGGGCATTGCGCGAATTTTCGGGGCTGCCGCACAATATGGTGGTCGGCATGGCCGGCGTGCTCGATTCAAGCCGCTTCAGCCATTTTCTCGCCGAAGAATTCAACGTCTCGGTCAAGGACGTCACAAGCTTTGTCCTGGGCGGACATGGCGACACGATGGTGCCGGTAATCCAGTACTCGACCGTTTCGGGCATCCCCGTTCCCGACCTCATCAAGATGGGCTTTTCGACGCAGGAACGCATCGACGCGATCGTCCAGCGTACCCGCAGCGGCGGCGGCGAGATCGTCGCTCTGCTCAAAACCGGCTCCGCCTATTACGCCCCCGCGACCAGCGGCATCGCGATGGCCGAGGCCTATCTCTACGACCAGAAACGCGTCCTCCCCGCCGCGGTCCACCTGACCGGCCAATATGGCGTCGACAATCTCTATGTCGGCGTGCCAGTGGTAATCGGCGCAGGCGGCGTCGAGAAAGTCGTCGAAATCGCGCTGGACGACGAGGCCAAGGCCAACCTTGCGGTCAGCGTCGATGCGGTCAAGGAATTGCTGGTGGCGTGTAAGGGTATTGACGGAACTTTGGCATGAGACTCGCCGCGTTGTTAGTGCTTCTGGCACTGCCTTCGGTAAGCCATGCTCAGAATGCCGAAGCCCCAAGTACGGTGTCGACATTCGCAAAGCTCTGTTTGGCCGGCGGAACAGATCCGGCGGCGCGTCCGGCCGCACTGGAGGCGGCAATTTGGACCAAAGACCAGTCCTCGACGATTAACGTCGAGCTGTTTGCCTTCTCGAGAGCAATTGAGCGCAACTACGATTTTTCAAAACCGGAAAACGTCGAACAGTGGTCGGGCGTAATAGATGATCGGCCAGCTAAGGTGGTACTGGCAAATTTTCCCAGCACCCGTCGTTATCGAAACTTATGCGCGCTCACGATCAACGGCATTGAAAATGCAATGCCATATGGAGGTGAGTTGCGAAAAGCGTTCAAGACATTTGGTATCGGCGGCAAAAGTGTAGACCTCGTGCATTATTATGAATTCGCCGGAAAGTTAGCCCCCAACAAGCATCCAGTTCGTGGGGAAATCTTCTCAAGGTCACTTGCGACAGGCGAAGCCGACAGCATGCATATCTACATTGCCTATTAGTCTTGGCAAATCAGGGAATTATTGAATGAGTATCCTAGTTGACAAACACACCAAGGTCATCACGCAAGGCATGACCGGCGCGACCGGCACGTTCCATACCGAACAAGCGCTTGCCTATGGCACGCAGATGGTCGCGGGCGTGACCCCCGGCAAGGGCGGCACGAGCCACATCGGCCTGCCGATGTTCGATACGGTTCTGGAGGCCAAGGAAGCCACCGGCGCCGATGCCAGCGTCGTTTACGTGCCGCCGCCCTTTGCCGCCGATTCGATCCTTGAGGCGATCGACGCCGAAATCCCGCTGATCGTCTGCATTACCGAAGGTATTCCGGTGCTGGATATGGTGAAGGTGAAGCGCGCGCTGTCGGGCTCCAAATCCCGGCTGATCGGCCCGAACTGCCCCGGCGTACTGACCCCGGACGAATGCAAGATCGGCATCATGCCGGGCAACATCTTTTCCAAAGGCTCGGTCGGCGTTGTCTCGCGTTCGGGCACCTTGACCTATGAAGCCGTGTTCCAGACCACCGCCGAAGGATTGGGCCAGACAACAGCGGTCGGGATCGGCGGCGATCCGGTCAACGGCACCAACTTCATCGACTGTCTTGAGCTGTTCCTGGCCGACGACGCCACCAAATCGATCATCATGATCGGCGAAATCGGCGGCAGCGCGGAAGAAGAAGCCGCGCAGTTCCTCATCGACGAAGCCAAGAAGGGCCGGAAGAAACCGATGGCCGGGTTCATCGCCGGGCGCACTGCACCACCGGGCCGCCGCATGGGCCATGCCGGCGCCATCGTATCGGGCGGCAAGGGCGACGCCGAAAGCAAGATTGCGGCAATGGAGGCGGCGGGCATACGGGTTTCGCCTTCGCCGTCGTTGCTGGGCAAGACGCTGGTCGAGGTGCTGAAGGGATAATTCAAATCCTCTCCATCGACTTGCGATGGGGAGGTGGCAGCCGATGCGCCTAGCATCGGATGACGGAGGGGCCCGCCACGGCAGAAGCCCCTCCACCATCCTTCGGATGGTCCCCCTCCCCATCGCAAGTCGATGGAGAGGATAAAGGAAACGGACTATGGGTTTAGAGAACCAGGATTTCGAAACAGAGCGCGGCCCGAGCTGGGAACGCGCGAACTGGCCATTGTCGGCTACCGATGACCTGACGGCGTCGCTCGACCCCACGCAGATGGCAGTCGAGGTGAAGGCCGCGGCGAAAGCCGCCGGCAAGCCGATGGCAGAGGCAGATGCGGTTTCGGCGGCAAGCGATTCGATCCGCGCGATGATGCTGGTCCGCACCTATCGCGTGCGCGGACATCTGGCCGCCAATCTGGATCCGCTTGGCCTTTCCAAACAGGACATCCCCGCCGACCTGACGCCGGAGTATCACGGCTTTTCGGGGGCCGACCTCGACCGCAAGGTCTATGTTGGCGGCACGCTGGGGCTGGAATGGACGACGGTGCGCGAGCTTGTTGATATCCTTCGCGCGAATTATTGTGGGCCGGTTGGCCTTGAATATATGCACATTGCCGACGTCGAAGAACGCCGGTTCCTCCAGGAGCGGATGGAGGGCAAGGACGCCGCCATCCAGTTCACGCCAGAAGGCAAGAAAGCCATCCTCGCCAAGGTTATCGAAGCTGAGCAATATGAGAAATTCCTCGGCCGCAAATATGTAGGTACCAAACGCTTCGGCCTCGACGGTGGCGAAGCGATGATCCCCGCGTTGGAAGCCGTTATCAAATATGGCGGGCAATTGGGCGTCCGCGAGATCGTCTACGGCATGCCGCATCGCGGGCGGTTGAACGTCCTCGCCAATGTGATGGCGAAACCGTATCGCATCATCTTCCACGAATTTTCCGGCGGCAGCGCCAACCCCGACGATGTCGGCGGTTCGGGCGATGTGAAATATCATCTCGGCACCAGCACCGACCGCGAATTTGACGGCATCAAAGTGCATATGAGCCTTGTACCCAACCCCTCGCATCTGGAGGCGGTAAACCCCGTTGTGTTGGGCAAGGTGCGCGCCAACCAGACCGCGCGCGACGACCTTGGCAAGCATGAGCAAGTGCTTCCCGTCTTGCTTCACGGCGACGCTGCATTCGCCGGGCAGGGCATCGTCTGGGAGTGCCTCGGCTTCTCCGGTATCCGGGGCTATAACACCGGAGGTTGCCTGCACTTCATCGTCAACAATCAGGTCGGTTTTACCACCAGCCCGCAATTTGCGCGGTCCTCGCCTTATCCATCGGATGTCGCCAAGGGCGTGCAAGCCCCGATCTTCCACGTCAATGGCGATGACCCCGAAGCCGTTACATTCGCGTGCAAGATCGCGATCGAATTCCGCCAGACATTCCACCGCGACATCGTTATCGACATGTGGTGCTACCGTCGCTTCGGCCACAATGAGGGCGACGAGCCCAGCTTCACCCAGCCGCTGATGTACAAGGTCATCAAGGGCCATCCGGGTGTCAGCGAGATCTATGCCAATAGATTACAAAGTGAGGGCGTGATCGATGGCAACTGGGCAGGCGAACATGCCATGCGCTTCGTGGCCTTGCTCGAGCAGGAATTTGCGAACGCCCCCGACTACAAGGCCAATGCTGCCGACTGGTTCGGCGGACGCTGGTCCGGACTTTCGAAGCCAGCAGACCCCGAAACCGCGCGACGCAATGTCGAAACGGGGATCACCAAGAAGCTGTTCGACAGTCTTGGCCGCACGCTGACCACTGTGCCAGAGGGCCATAATATCCACCCTACGCTGAGCCGGGTACTTGAGACCAAGAAGGCGATGTTTGCCTCAGGCGAGAATTTCGATTGGGCGACAGGAGAAGCATTGGCGTTCGGTTCGCTGCTGTCCGAAGGATATGGCGTGCGCCTGTCGGGTCAGGATTCGGGTCGCGGCACGTTCAGCCAGCGGCACGCGGTATGGGTCGACCAGGGCACTGAAGAGAAATATATCCCGCTTTCCACGCTGCCGCACGGCCGCTTTGAAGTGCTCGATAGTCCCCTATCAGAATTTGGCGTGCTGGGTTTTGAATATGGTTATGCCGGTGCCGAACCAAAAACGCTGGTGCTATGGGAAGCCCAGTTTGGCGATTTCGCCAACGGCGCGCAGACCATGATCGATCAGTTTGTAGCCGCCGGTGAGGCAAAATGGCTGCGCGCAAACGGTCTCGTGATGCTGTTGCCGCACGGCTATGAAGGTCAAGGGCCGGAGCATAGCTCGGCGCGGCTTGAGCGGTTCCTGCAATTATGTGCAGAAGACAATATCCAGGTCGCCAATTGCACGACGCCTGCCAATTATTTCCATCTGCTACGCCGCCAGATGGCACGGTCGTTCCGAAAGCCGCTGGTTGTGATGACCCCGAAATCGCTGCTGCGTCACAAGCTGGCGGTGTCGAAAGCAGCCGACTTTCAAGGCGAAAGCCACTTCATGCGGTTCTGGTCCGCCCTTTGGGCGCCCGCCGATGAAGACGTGAAACGGCTCGTACTCTGTTCGGGTAAGGTTGCCTATGACCTGATGGAGGCGCGCAATGCGGCGGGCGACACCGACACCGCAATTGTCCGCATTGAGCAGCTCTACCCCTTCCCTGGCGAGCCTCTTGTGGCCCGCCTGAAGCGCATGCCAAACCTCGAAGATGTTGTCTGGGCGCAGGAAGAGCCCAAAAATGCGGGCAGCTGGTTCTTTGTCGATCCCTTCATCGAAGATTGTCTCGCCGCGGCGAAGACCAGATCCACCCGCGCACGCTATGCCGGACGCAAGGCGGCTGCCGCTACCGCAACCGGCCTTGCCAAACGCCACCAGGCCGAGCAGGCGGCACTGATCGCCGATGCACTGGGCCATAATGTCCGCGCCGAAATCCGCCGCCAGAGAAAAGGCTGATACGATATGAGCACCGAAGTCAAAGTTCCCGTATTGGGCGAATCCATCACTGAAGCCACTCTTGGCCAGTGGCTGAAAAAGCCGGGCGAAGCCGTTGCTGTAGATGAACCGATCGCCAGTCTGGAAACCGACAAAGTCGCGGTGGAAGTCCCCGCGCCGGTTGCAGGCGTCATGGGCGCCTATGTCGTCGAGGAAGGCGCGACTGTCAATGTCGGCGCAGTTATCGCCTCGATCGAGGTAGGCAGCGGCGCTGCAGCATCACCCCCACCGGCAGCAGCCATAACACCGCAACCTGTCGCCAGCGCTCCGGCACCAGCACCTACTCAGGTTTCGGAAAGCACCGACCTGCCGCTGTCGCCCGCCGTACGTCGACTTGTCCTCGAACTCGGCATAGACCCATCGAAGATCAAAGGTACGGGCAAGGACGGCCGCCTGACCAAGGAAGATGTTGTAGCCGCCGCCAAAGGTGCCCCAGCCGAGCCTGCTGCAGTGCCGGTGGCACCAGCCGTCACAGCGCCGGTTTCCGGTCGCCAGGAAGAACGCGTCAAAATGACCCGCCTTCGCCAGACGATCGCCAAGCGGCTCAAATCTGCACAGGATACAGC
>JACVCM010000090.1 GCA_016742125.1 Sphingomonadaceae bacterium
CCATCGATAGGGCTATGGACGACCGTTTTTCCAAAAGAATTTGTGGCACCCAAACGGTCAAGCAGATCCGCCACAAGATTGGACAATCCCGACATTACCGCTCCCCACATTCGTCATTCCCGCGAAGGCGGGAATCCATCACCTGAGCGTTTCGCACTACACAGCGCTTGGGGTGCACCGCAAGGTCTGGTTATGGATCCCCCCCTGCGCGGGAATGAAGAGAATAACGGCTGGTATGTGGGTGTTGCTCCCTTGCTTCAAACCGCCTAAGCGGCCCTAGTTTCAGGAGACAAAACATGGCCGAAATGGCAGCCTTTGACTGGTCAGATCCCTTCCGCCTCGACGACCAGCTTACCGATGACGAGCGCATGATCCGCGACACAGCGCATGCCTTTGCGCAGGGCGAACTGCAGCCGCGCGTTGTCGATGCCTTCCGCGAGGAGAAAGATGCGCCCGAATTGTTCCCGTTGATGGGCCGGACCGGCCTGCTGGGTGCAACCATTCCTGAAGAATATGGCGGCGTCGGTGCGTCTTATGTTGCCTATGGCCTGATCGCGCGCGAGATCGAGCGCGTGGACTCGGGCTATCGGTCAATGGCGTCGGTACAGTCGTCGCTCGTCATGTATCCGATCCATGCTTATGGTTCGGAGGAACAGCGCCGGAAATATCTGCCAGGCCTGGCGGCAGGAACGTTGATAGGCTGTTTCGGACTCACCGAACCCGATGCCGGTTCCGACCCGGCGGGCATGCGGACAGTGGCGAAGAAAGTGGATGACGGCTATGTGCTGAACGGCAGCAAGACGTGGATTTCCAATTCGCCCTTCGCCGACGTGTTTGTCGTCTGGGCAAAATCGGAAGCGCATGGCGGGGGCATCAAGGGGTTTGTTCTTGAAAAGGGCATGAAAGGCCTGTCTGCGCCGAAGATCGAGGGCAAGCTTTCGCTCCGCGCGTCTACCACAGGCATGATCGTCATGGACAATGTAGAGGTCGGCGAGGATGCTTTGTTGCCAGAGGTTCAGGGGCTGAAAGGACCCTTCGGATGTCTTAACCGCGCCCGCTATGGCATCAGTTGGGGCGCGCTCGGCGCCGCCGAATTCTGCATGCACGCCGCACGGCAATATGGCCTCGACCGGCACCAGTTCGGCAAACCGCTAGCCGCGAACCAGCTTTACCAGAAAAAGCTCGCCGACATGATGACTGACATATCGCTTGGCCTTCAGGCCAGTTTGCGCGTCGGCCGGCTGATGGACGAAGGCAAGTTTTCTCCAGACATGATTTCAATCGTC
Organism: Sphingomonadaceae bacterium; assembly: GCA_016742125.1. Classification (GTDB taxonomy): domain Bacteria; phylum Pseudomonadota; class Alphaproteobacteria; order Sphingomonadales; family Sphingomonadaceae; genus Sphingorhabdus_B. The sequence goes on from JACVCM010000090.1 coordinate 1,287, forward strand.
AAACGCAACAATGTCGGCAAGGCTTTGGACATTGCTCGGGCCGCACGCGACATGCACGGCGGCAACGGCATTAGTGAGGAGTATCAGGTCATCCGTCACATGGTGAATCTGGAAACGGTCAACACCTATGAAGGCGCGCATGACGTGCACGCGCTCATCCTGGGCCGCGCGATAACAGGGATTGCGGCGTTCTGACAAAAAGAAAGGCCGCCCGGTGGGCGGCCCAGTTATAGGCTATATAGCCTGCTAGGGAGGAAAGCGTATCTCCTAAAAGACACGCCCTTTCCTAACGGGAAAATGGTAAATATCCGCTTAACGCTGAATGCAAAAAAACCGCCGCGTCAGCACGTGCCGGTCTTGCGACCTTCGACGGAGAAGGAAAAGGGCGAATTGTTACGGATCCCCTGTGACTGGATCTGGATCAGCCTGCCCGATTCCTTACGAATGGTAGTCAGCCCTTGCCCCTGGCCGTTGCAGCTGTAACTCACGGTTACCGATGTAGGCGATGAGCGTACGACATAATGGTCGCACGACGCCGCGCCATGCTGGATCTGGGTCAGCCTGACCGGATCGCCAAGACAAATCTGGCTGGAGGCAGCGCCCGAGGGGCCGCCGCCGACCGCGCGCAACTGCCACATGCCGCGTTCGAGCGATTGGAGCAACGACATGTCGCCAGCCTGCCCGAACGCCGCCGCGCCGCCGCCCGCAGACATTAAAAGAAGGCCATATAGGCCGAGATGGGAGAGTTTCATTTTCATAAGCTTCTTGACCGTAAACCTTGTGCAGTTCCAGCGAAGCGACCTTTTCTATTTCGCAGCCTTAGCAGCAAATATTACGTTTTGCACGATAGAATGTGGTATATGAACGATCAATGACTGCCGCCCGCGGAAAAAGCTGCATGGTCAGTTGTTGAAGCTCGCCAGACTCACCGGGAACCGGCGCGAACAAAATTCGCAATCGACCACGATATCGCCCGCTTCATCGGCCATCTCCGCGCGGTCTTCCGCCGGAAATTTGGCGATGACATCGCGAATATGCGCGGGATCGCAGCGGCAGCCCTTCGACAGACCATCGCCCTGTTCGATCAGCACCGCCTCTTCTTCGTGGAACAGCCGCCAGACCATTTCCTCCAGGGGCAGCGCGGGATCGGCCAACTCATCCTTGGACGTGGTCGAAGCGAGCGCTTCTACATGGTCCCATTCGGGATGATCGAGGCGGACATGCAGACGCTCGCGACCTTCCTCACCTTCGGGTAGATGCTGGACGAGAAACCCGCCTGCGATGCAGCGCCCCCGCACATGATCGACCGCGACCCGGATAAGTGTAGGAATTTGTTCGGATTGGACAAAATAATGCTCGGCAGCTTCGGCAAGCGAGGCACCCTCTAGTGGAACGATACCCTGATAGCGCCCGCCGCCTTCCGATGCGGGCAACATCCGGTCGAAGGTGATGGCGAGATAGCCCTGGCCGAAAATGCCGAACAGGGTGGAATCGGGTGGTAAAGCGGCGACGGTCGCGTCGTCGAACTGTGCATAGCCGCGCAGGGCGCCGTCCTTATAATCGCAAGCGAGCAGCCGGATCGCACCCTTTTCGGTCTGTGTCTGAAGCGTGAGTTGACTCCCCGGCTCCTTGAGCGAAGCACCGAGCAGCGCCGTCAGAACCAGTGCCTCTGCCAGCGTTTTCTCGATCAGTGGCGGATAGGCATGTGCCGCCAATATCTCACCCAGCGTCTCGTCGAGCCGCACCAGGCGCCCCCGCGCATGGCGCGAAGGGATGGAAAAGCGCAACGGCATGTCGCTGAAAGTCTCGCTTTGCGCAGCCATCACAGCTTGTCAAAACACCACAGCAAAATCGATTTTTGCGCGTGAAGCCGGTTTTCGGCTTCATCCCAGATCAGCGACTGCGGGCCGTCGATGACGGCATCGGTCACTTCCTCACCGCGATGCGCGGGCAGGCAGTGGAGGAATTTGGCGTCGGGCCTTGCCGCCGCCATAAGCCCTTCATTGACCTGATAGGGCATCATCGCCGCGATCTTGTTATGCGCATGCTCCTGCCCCATCGACACCCATGTATCGGTCACGACAATGTCTGCGTCCGCCACCGCCTCTGCGGCATCGCGGGTCAGTGTGATGGTGGATCCGCCCACGCGTGCGGTTTCGATAAAGGCAGCATCGCATTCATATCCCTGCGGCACCGCGATACGGACGTTGAACTTGAAAATGCCCGCTGCCTCGACAATCGAATTGAGGACATTGTTGCCATCGCCAAGCCACGCAACCTCAAGCCCTGGCAACGCCTTGCCATGTTCGACGATCGTTAACAGGTCCGCTACGATCTGGCAGGGATGCGACAGGTCGGTCAGGCCGTTGATCACCGGCACGCTGGCATGTGACGCGAGTTCCTCGATCTTGGCATGGTCGTCGGTGCGGATCATCAGCGCATCGACATAGCGTGACAGCACGCGCGCGGTATCGGCAATGCTCTCGCCACGCCCCAGTTGCATCTGCCCGGAGGCCATGAACATACTGTCACCGCCAAGCTGTTTGATTGCCATCTCGAAGGAGGCCCGGGTCCGGGTCGAGTTCTTCTCAAAAATCATGCCAAGCGTGTGTCCGGCAAGCGGCGCGTCAGCATCGGCTTTGCCCTTCGGCCAGCCGCTCCGCGCCGCCTTGCGGTCGATAGCGTCGCCAAGCATCGCAGCAATCGCATCGCCGCCCGCGTCGGACAGGCTCAGAAAGTGCCTTATCACGCCGCTTGCGGCAGCGCGTAATCCCGCGCGCCCGCCGATAGCCGCTCGATACATTCGGCGATATGGCTTTCTTCGATGACCAGCGGCGGCAACACGCGGAAAACATTCTCGCCGGCGGCCACGGTCAGCAACCCATGATTGTCACGCAAATGTGCGACGAAATCACGACTTACGGCTGGTTCCTTCATCTTGATACCGAGCATCAGGCCTTTGCCGCGGATTTCCTCAAACAGATGGTCATGATTGGGAATAAGCTGTTCAAAGGCTGCCCGCAAGCGGTCGCCCATTGCGGTGACATGCTCAAGAAACCCTGGCTCGGTCATCACGTCGAGGATTGCCTGCCCCGCCGCCATCGCCAACGGATTGCCGCCATAGGTCGAACCATGCGTCCCTGCGACCATGCCCTTGGCTGCTTCTTCGGTTGCAAGGCAGGCACCTAGCGGGAATCCGCCGCCAATACCCTTGGCCGAGGTCAGGATATCGGGGGTTATGCCATAATGCTCATAGGCCCACATCTTGCCTGTGCGCCCATAACCGCACTGGATTTCGTCGAGGATCAGAAGTAGGCCATGCTCGTCGCACGCCTTGCGCAGTCCCTGGATGAATTCGGGTGTGCCGGCGGTCATTCCGCCTTCACCCTGCACTGTCTCGACCAGAAAGCCAGCGGTCTCGTCATCGATCAGGGCGAGCGCAGCTTCCAGATCATTGAACTTCGCATAGGCAAAGCCGGGGAGTAGCGGTTCGAATCCATCTCGCATCTTCGCCTGATCGGTGGCAGAAATCGCGCCGAGTGAACGGCCATGAAAGGCATTCTTGAATGTAATCAGCTTGTGCCGCTGCGGGTTGCCATTGGCGAAATGATAGCGGCGTGCGGTCTTGATCGCGCATTCAATCGCCTCGACACCCGAATTGGTGAAGAAGACGGTATCGGCAAAACTATTGTCGACAATACGTTGCGCCAACGCTTCGCCCTGCGGGCTGCCATAGAGGTTGGACACATGCATCAGCATCGCGGTCTGCTCGCAAATCGCCTTGGTGAGATGCGGATGTCCGTGGCCCAGCGCGTTGACCGCAATACCGGCGGCAAAATCGAGCGCGCGGCGGCCATCCTCGCCAATCAGATAGCAGCCCTCACCTCGCACCGGCCGGAACCCGCACCGCGGATAGACGGGCATCAAGGGCGTGATCGACATGGCTTGGGTCCTTTCCGATTAGCCAAAAAGCGAAAAGCGGCCCCCTGGGAGGCCGCTACATTCCAAGGCGGCGGTATAGAAGTGCACACAAGGCAAATCAAGACACCGCAACGTGGCTCTGTCATTTGCAATCGGGCTGCAATCCTGAGAGGATTTTACAAGTTTGCTTTACGTGCAGGCTTCGGATAATCTCTACATGATGGGTTCGCAAAACTGTCGCTGACTGGAGGTTTTCCATGCAGTTTTTTGCACGCTCATTGCTTTTCACCGCAGCTCCGATTGTCTTGCTCGCAACTGCCCCCGCGGCCAGTTCGCGATACGAACCCGTAATCGACAGCCTGAAGACGCTGGGTTCGATTTGTGGGCAGCGATTGGCGAAGAACCCTATGCGGCTGGATCCTGCGCGATATCGCTTGGCGTATGAATATGCGCAAAAGGTTAGCCCGGTAGCAGGGACAGTTCCACTTGTCCAAGGCCTCGAAAAGGTCAGCATGCCCATCAGCACCACAAGTGACAAGGCGAGGCAATATTTCAACCAGGGTCTCGCGCTCACTTATGGTTTCAACCATGAAGGTGCAATTCGGTCATTTCGGGCTGCGCAAAAACTCGATCCCGAATGTGCAATGTGTTTCTGGGGAGAGGCCTATGCTTTCGGTCCCAACATTAACGCCCCGATGGACCCGGAAAGCAACGCCCAAACCAGGGCTGCCGTCGATCGAGCTATGCAACTGCGAACCAATGCTGCGGCTTGGGAACGCGCGCTAATCGAAACGCTACCTGTTCGTTACGACGATAATAGCAATGCCGATAGGGCGGCGCTGGATATGGCCTATGCCAATGCGATGCAGCAATTGGCGCAGCGTTTCCCGCATAATGACGATATCGCCGCGCTCACAGCCGAATCTATCATGAACACACGCCCATGGGATTACTGGGAAATCAATGGTCGACCAAAAGGCGATATCGGAAAGGCCGTCGGCCTGATCGAAACGGTGCTGGCAAGAAACCCCGAACATCCCCAAGCCATTCACCTCTATATCCACCTGATGGAAGCTTCGGGCGATCCATCAAAAGCCGAGGCGGCTGCAGATCGGTTGGCCAAACCATTGCTGCCCGGGTCGGGTCATCTGGTCCACATGCCTGCGCACCTGTTTCACGTCGTCGGCAGATACAAGGACTCGATCGATGTCAATATAGCCGCGGCGGAGGCTGACGAGGCATGGTTTGCCCAATCAGCAGATTCAGGCATCTACCGCTTCGGCTATTACCCGCACAATGTTCATTTCATTATCGCTTCGGCGCAACTTGGCGGCGACAAAGATATCGCGCTGAATCAATCTGAACGGCTGCGTGGCATATTGGGCGTCGATGTTGCAATGGCGTTGCCTTGGGTGCAGGTGATTTATGCCGCTCCCTATTTCGCCCACGCACAGTTCAGCTCTCCGGCTGAAATCCTTGCCCAACCGGCACCGGACGTGCGGCTACCCTATGCAACCGCGATGTGGCATTATTCACGTGCGATCGCCGCAGCGATGAAATCCGATGCTGCAATGGCCAGTGGCGAAATTGCTGAAATCCGTAAGCTGCGGGAAACAGTGGATTTTGGATCTATGATCGCCGCCGGCGTGCCGGCACCGGATCTGCTGCAACTTGCCGAGGAAGTCGCGAAGGGCCGCATTGCCTATACCCGGAAACGATTCAAGGATGCAGTAGCGCATTATACTACAGCGACCGAAATAGAGGGCCGCATTCCCTATATGGAACCGCCTTACTGGTATTATCCGGTGCACCAATCATTGGGCGCGGCACAACTCGCAATTGGCGATGTGGCCGACGCGCGCCAAAGCTTCCTGGCTGCACTGATCAAGTCGCCAAACAACGGGTGGGCGCTTTACGGACTTGCCGAGGCTCAACGACGCCTTGGTGACAAGCCAGCGATGCGCGGCACATTGAGCGCCCTGGACAAGGCGTGGCTTGGCAAAGATCGCAAGGCACTGAGGCTTTCGAGACTGTAACCCGCTGCTAACCTAGCAATGTGTTGATATTGATCTGGTTGGTTAGTGTTTGGTGGAGCGGGCATTTTTCCGCAATTTCGACGAGTTTCGCGCGTTGCTCATCATCGAGCCGCCCCTCCAGCCGCACAATACGATCGATCATGTCTACCGGCTGGCCACCATTTTCTCCGGCACGCTCTTCCTTGGAGTGTTCCAGCGTCACGTGCACCTTGTCCAGTGACCAACCTTTCCGCGCAGCATACATTTCTAGCGTGATCGAGGTGCAGGCGCCAAGCGCCGACAACAGCAATTCATAGGGCGTCGGCCCATTGTTGATTCCGCCAACCTCCACAGGCTCCCCTGCCGCCCACTCATGCATCCTAGCCCTGATCAATTGGGCATAGGTGCCGTCGGTGCTTTCGACTGTGGCGGTCGGATTATCCGTCATGGTTCCATTCCCTTGTCACGTTTGGCGGCCGCAATACGCCTTTTCAGAAAACCATATAGAAGAAGGTGAAACCCGACCAAAATGAGTATGGCTGCAGCGATGATTTTCGCCCCGGTCAATCACCGCCTCCGCCGCCGCCGTCGCACCCGCCGCCATCCGACGGAGCGCAGTCATTGCCACCCCCGCTTGTCACACCCGTCGCCGCACTGCTGTCAGCCTCGGCGCGCTTTTTTGTTTTTGCTGCATTTAGTGCGATGACCACCGTAAACAGGCTAATCGCCACCGCCAACAAAGCAATCATTACCGCCGTACTCATATTCTCGTCACCCCCGTCAGCAATTTTCATATTTCCAGTTGCGTCGCTTGCCTGCAGCGAGCCATTCGATGGCCTGCGCTATCCGCTTATGTCGGGTTTCCGTACGCTTGGCATCGATAATCCATTCGAGATATTCGCGGCGGGATGAGGGCGGGAAGCCTTCATAAGTCGTCTTCGCCGCCATATTGCCATCAAGCGCCGCCTGAAAGGCCGGTATCATGTCCAGCTCTGGCTTCGGATGCTTGCCCCGCCCTTCGACATGCGGCGGCTTTACACCATCTTCGATCAGCCGTTTCGCTTTGGCGATCCAAGCGGCTATCGTCTTTTCATCAGGCAGTTGATCGACCGAGGTAATGCGCCCCAGATCACCCATCGCCGCCATACGAGCCCCCGTGCCGCCGGTGACCATCTCGCCATGCCAGAAGCCAAAGGTCGCGTGGCGTTTGAACGCCGCCATATTGCAGACGATTTTGCCCTTGTAAACGAACGTCGGCATCCCCCATTTCATATCCTCGTCAACGTCCGGCAGGGCCGCATGGACCCGGGCACGCAATGTCTGAAGGATCGGCACGGCGAAAGGCTGTGCCTCGGCGATATAGGTGTCGATATTGCGGTCGGTCATTGTGCGGCGGACTCATTGTCTAAAGCGGGCGCAATCGCTTTGTTCAGTGCTGCGCTTGGCAGGTTCAATGAACGAAGCATCGCCCAAATCTCCTCGCGCGCGTTAGGTTGCAGGCGGCCGAGTTGGGGAATGGCATCGAGATCGAACAATGTCAGCCCTTGGGGAAACAATTCGCGATACGTCACCCGTTCGCGCAACCCCGGCACCAGCCGGAACCCGGCCACCGGGGCGATCTTCTGCAAGGCGTCCAACACTTTGCGCTCGTTCTTCGTTGCAAAATTGCGTGAACGGTTTTGCATTACTACCCAATCAATCGGTTTTGGACGAATGGCCAATCCTGGCTCTTTCAAATGCTCGACCAGACGGGCGAAATTGCCCAGCGTTTTGAATTCGCCGGTACGCGGATCGATGCGGCCGAGCATGTCGAGATCGATGAAGCTATCATTCACCGGCGTTACGATCGTATCTGCCATGAATATCGCCTTGCGGGCAATCGGGGAGTCATGCCCACCGACATCGATGATGATGAAGCTGTGATGGATTCGCGCCATGCGAAGCTTTTCTTCCAGCTCACTCTCATTCTGCTGTGCCAGCATGATCTGCTCGGGTCCTGGCAGCTTGACGTCGAAAGCGCGTTCGCTTTCCTGCCGCGCCCACAATGCCCGATGCAGTGTCAGTTGCCGCAAATCGACATCCAGCGCCGCCACCTTTTCTCCGGCATTGCATAGCGCGATGCAGGTGTGAAAGGCCGAGGTGGACTTACCCACCCCACCTTTTTCATTTGCAAAAACAATGATGTGCCCGCGATTGCCTGAAGCAGGATATTTCAGCCATGCCGGAGTCTCTTCGACGACGTGCGCATTGGGAAAACCATTGTCAAATGTTCGGTATTCAGGGTCGGGTGTCAGGCGGGGCGGCGGCCAAGGGGCGGGCGATACCGGGGCCGGCGGCAGCAAGGACCGTTTCGGGCTACGCCTGAACAAGCGTGAAAAGAATCCCAATTGTTTCGACCTCCGGCAGCATCGGTTGATGGCGAAAAGAGCGACCGCGTTCAAGCGGCTTGTCAGTCGTGCGGGCCGCCATATGTCATCATGACAAAAAACCCCGCCCGGGGGAGGATCCGGACGGGGTTCTTTGCGTCCCATTTTCCAAAGTGCTAGGGGTCGGGACGCTGATGCGGCGGGTTATTTCTGCGCTGCCGCAACGAAGGGACAAGCAAGATAGGTTAAGGCATCAGCACAGTGTCCATGGTGTGAATGGTGCCGTTCGATGCGATCATGTCCGGGGCAGTCACGGTGGCCTTCCCGCCCTTGGCATCGGTTAGCACAATCTTGTCACCATCCATGGAGGCCTTCAGGCTGCCGCCGTTCAACGTTTTCACAGTTGCAGTACCATTGCCGTCGGCAATCTGCTTGGCAAGATCGGCGGATTTGATGTTACCTGAAATCACATGATATTTCAGGATTCCACCAAGCTTGTCCTTGCTTTCCGGTTTCATCAGGCCGTCAAGCGTGGTCTTGTCCACCTTGTTGAAAGCATCGTTGGTCGGTGCCAGCACGGTAAAGGGTCCCGGACCGCTCAGCGTCTCAGCCAGACCGGCGGCTGTTACTGCGGAAACCAGTGTCGAAACGCCAGGATTTCCTTGTGCCAGCGCGACGATATTCTGGTCGCCAGTCGGTTCGGCCGCTATCGATCCGGGCGCAGGATTGGAATCATCCTGAACGACTTCAGTGGTGGTGGCAGTGTCGGTCGGCGCTTCGCTGCTGCAAGCAGCCAGCGCGAGAGCCGGGAGCGTCGAAACCAGCAATATCTTCGTGATTTTCATAGCAAGTCCTTTCTGTAAATGTCCCTCGCGGGCAAGTAACGTTGCGTCAGACAAAAAGGTTGCAAGATGATTGGGCAAAATCGCGGCGATCCAGCGTTTCATCCATTTTCCGTGGTAATTTAGCGACCGGCGGTTATGCGACAGCCATGAGCGTCACCGTCCGATCTGCACTACGCGACGCAACCAACCGCCTTGCTGCCGTTAGCGAGACACCACGCCTTGATGCGGAGTTGCTGATGGCACATGCTTTAGGAGCCGGTCGGTCAGCAATGCTGCTAGACCAGTCGGAGCTTGCTGTTCCGGATGGATTTTGGAAGATGCTGGAACGGCGCGCTGGAAATGAGCCGGTGGCCTACATCACCGGTGTTCAGGGCTTTTGGGACATCGAACTCGTAGTGACGCCTGACGTATTGATTCCCCGGGCCGATAGCGAGACCCTGATCGACATGGCGATCGAAGCCTTGGCCGGACGGGCAGGGTCGCTCCGCATATTGGACCTCGGCACTGGTTCAGGCGCGCTTCTACTCGCGGCATTTTCGGCTTTTCCGGAAGCAACCGGTATCGGGATCGACCAAAGCCTGTCGGCACTCGCCGTTGCCCGCAGCAATGCGGAACGGCTGGAATGTCAGGAGCGTTGCGTCCTGCTGCATCGCGACTGGAACTGCTCCGGATGGGCGGAGTCGTTGGGTAAGTTCGATCTCGTCCTGTGCAACCCGCCTTATGTTGAGGATAAGGCCGACCTTTCGCCGATGGTTGCCAATTACGAACCGGATAGCGCCCTTTTTGCAGGCCCTGAGGGACTTGATGATTACCGCATCCTGATACCTCAGATCCCCGACCTGCTTGCGATCGGCGGATGCGCGATCTTTGAGATTGGCCACACCCAGGCCGAAGCCGTTAGCAATTTGGCAAGTAGGGCCGGGTTATCCACCGAAATGCGCCGCGATCTGGCTGGAAATCCGCGTGCGTTACGCTTTTCGCTTGGAATCGGGATGGCTAGAGGCTAGGACGGTTATCGCATCGCAGCAAAAACGCCCGAAACCGGGCATTTCGCGCGAAGCCGCCCCCAGCGCAAAAGGAAGAATGCAGGGTCAAGGCAGACCTTGGCGCAACCCGGAAGGCCGGGTTTACGGGGCACCAGCAACATTGGAAGTGCTAAGCAAAGGACAGGGCAAATCCTGATGAATACCAACCGGCAGAACAACAACCGGCGTCGTGGTCGCGGAAACAACAACCGCCAGCAGAACAACAATCGGAACGGGTTCGATTATCAGAACCAGATCGACAATCGGGCACGCGGCAACGCGGCGCAGATGCTGGAAAAATACAAGAAACTCGCGCAGGATGCGCAGTTTAACGGCGACCGCGTGAATGCCGAATATCATTTGCAGTTCGCCGACCATTATTTCCGCGTCCTTGCCGATTTCCGCAGCCGTCAGGAAGCGCGTCAGGACCAGCAGGGCGAACGCCGCAACCGCGACGAATGGCGCGACCAGAATGGCGACAGCGGCTTTGAGGAAATGGAAGCGGTCGAGACTGGCGACTCGGAGAACGAAGTCGCCGCCGACGAGAGCGATGATCGACCCCGGCGCGAATCGCGGGAAGATCGCCCCCGCCGGAGTGACCGCAACGAGCGCGGCAATCGGGATCGCGACGGCAATCGTGCGCCTCGACGCCATCATAGCGAAGAGCAGGATGACGAACCTGCGGGTCTCGACCTAGCTGTTCTGCCGCCCTCCATCGCACTGGCAAATGATGACGATGGCAACATCGAAGTCGTCGCCGAGGAAGTGGCACCGAAGCGTAAGCCGCGTGCACGTCGGCCAAAATCGGCGAATGACGAAGAGATGGTAACGGCTGCGGAATAATCGCGTCGCTTGCGTTAATTCTCTGGTCATCTCCAATAATTTAGGGCACCTTATGTAAT
>JACVCM010000009.1 GCA_016742125.1 Sphingomonadaceae bacterium
CCGCTGTGGAGTGCCTAAGATCTGGCAAGACGCCACCCGAGCGCACGCCATCGCCATGACATCCCGAACAGCTGCGCGCATAGGCTGTACGACCAGCCGCGATCTGCTCGGGCGCACCAAAGGGGGCGGGCGGGGTGAATTTAGAGCGCGCCGGGGCTGGCAGTTTTGGCAGTTGGGCAGCTCCATCAAGGCTGAAAGTCAGGACGCGGCTCCGGTTGGGTCTGTCGTTACTCTTCTTCGCCAACTCACCTAACAATAGAGGATAGATACCACCCCAGCCGACCACAACCGAAACATATTGCTTGCCGCCAATCGCGTAGGGGATCGGCGGCGCAACGATGCCGCTTTGGGCATCAAACGACCACAGCTTACGTCCGTTGCGGGTATCATAGGCATTGAAAGAGCCAGCTGCAGTTCCCTGAAACAACAAATTGCCTGCAGTTGCCAGCATTCCGCCGTTCCAGGGCCCACCCAACTCGACCCGCCAGGCCTCGCGCCGCCTAATCGGGTCCCAAGCGGTAATCCGCCCTTTAAGGCCTGCCTTGACTGCTTCAACAATCTTGCGGTCGGCTGGCAGACCCATCTTTTCGAGATCGACACCCATATTGACGGATTGCTTACGCCAGCTGAAGTTCGTGTCAGCGATATAGGGCGAACCAATTTCCTGCGCTGGAACATAAACCAGACCGGTCTTGGGGCTGAACGCCATGGGATGCCAGTTGTGGCCGCCCAGAAAGCCCGGTGTGGCGATCCACGGCTTAACGGTTTTATGATAATAAGCCTCCGGCACGACATTGGGGCGCCCCGTCTCGGGATCGACGCCCTTCGACCATGTCACCGGTACAAAAGGATCGGCCGAGAGGAGCGTCCCATTGGTGCGATCGAGAACGTAGAAGTAGCCATTTTTGGGTGCCTGAATCAGCACCTTGCGCATCTGGCCGCCAATCTGCAGGTCGGCCAAAATCATGTGCTGGGTTGCGGTATAATCCCATTGGTCGCCCGGTGTGGTCTGATAATGCCAAACATATTCGCCGGTCTGCGGGCGAAGCGCTATGATCGACGACAGAAAAAGATTGTCACCGCCGCCCGGCGAACGGATGCCGATATTCCAGGGGCTGCCATTGCCGACGCCGATGTAAAGCAGATCGAGCTCAGGGTCATAGGCCATCGAATCCCAGACCGTGCCGCCGCCACCAACATCGTCCGGTTTACCAATCCAGCTTTTCCCGGCCAAATCTGCAAACACCTTGTCGGAGGGGGCGCCATCTTTCTGGCCGCGCTTGCCCGGTACGGTATAGAAACGCCAAGCGAGCTTTCCGGTTTCCATATCATAAGCGCTAACATAGCCGCGCACGCCATATTCAGCGCCCCCATTTCCAATGAGCACTTTCCCGGGAACGAGGCGCGGCGCACCCGTGATCGTATACGACTGTGACTGATCGACCGTAACAACCGACCAGATGGTTTTGCCGCTTTTGGCATCAAGCGCAATCAAACGACCATCAAATGTGCCAAAAAAGACCTTTCCATTCTCAACGGCCACGCCGCGATTGACAACGTCGCAGCACCCTTTGACCCCCGTCTCACCCGGAACCTGGGGATCAAATTGCCAGAGCAGTTTTCCAGTAGCCGCATCAAACGCCTGAACCTTCGACCATGCGGACGTCGTATACATGATACCGTTGGCAACAATCGGCGTCGCCTCTTGCCCACGGTTGGTATCGAGGTCGAAATACCAAGCTAGCTTTAGCTTGCTGACATTAACATCGCTGATGGCAGTCAACGGGCTATATCGCTGTTCGCCAAGATCACGCCCGTGGCGATTCCAATCGGCATCTGCGGTTGCCGCCAAGGGCTGTCCTGAGGTGGTTTGAGTCTGTTGGCCGCATGAACCAAGTGCCGATGCCCAAAGCGCAAGCCCATAGACAGTCCCTAGCCGCTTCATCTCAAGCCCTTCTAAAAGCTATAGCCGACCTGAAAATACCATTCGCGCGGCCGCCCATGCGTTTCATAGATGAAAGCAACCCCAGGCTGGTTGAAGCCCGAAACGATGTAACGTTTGTCGAACAAATTGCTCGCACCCAGCGTGAAATTCCATTTGTCATTATGGGTATACCGCATCGAGGCATTGGCCAGCGCCATGGATTTTTGCTGGAGCTGCGGCGTGTTCACCGCATCGTTGAAGACATCGTCTTTCCAGCTGAGATCCCCGTGGATGGCGATGCGACCGCTGCCGATATCCCGCCCATAGTCGATCGCAACAGACGCTGTATTCTTGGGCGTGTTTACGAACTGGTTGGAATAGCCAATCCCGGAAGCCAATGCTCTAGCATCGAGGAAGGTATAGCGTGCATTGATATAACCATAGCTGGCGCTCAACTGTAGATCGGGGGCGGGGGCCCAAACGGCATCGACTTCTACCCCTTCGATCTTCGAACGACCGGCATTGGCCGTCAAAGGCGAAATGCCGCGCTGCACGATCAGCTGCAAATTCTGATAATTTGTCGAGAAGGCCGCGATGTTGAACCGCAACGAACGATCGAACAGTTCTGATTTCAGGCCGATTTCCCAAGTTCTTGCGGTTTCCGGCTGAAATTCGATCGGGACGAGCGAGGGGCCGGTCAGACGAGTGTCCCAGCCACCAGCCTTGAACCCCTCCGAATAGCTCACATAAGTGAAGATATCATCGTTGATCTTATATTGAACGCCACCCCGCATCGAGAAGTCGTTATATTTCTGCTTGTTGAGGCCCGGCGGGTAGAGGATGGTTGGATCGGACGGCACCGGAAAAGACGATGGCGGCAAGCCGACGAAATTCCCGCTGAAATTATTCAGATCGCGCTGCCCGCCGCGAAAGCGCTTACGCTCGGCAGTGTAGCGTCCGCCAAAAGTGACACTCAGGGCATCAGTGAGATTATATGTCCCTTCCGCATAGGCGGCATAGCTTCGGTTCGTGATCTTGTTCGGACCGAACACCTGAAACAGACCGCCCGCCAGCGGGACATATCCATTATCATCGCCACCCTCCCAGAAATAATAGAGCCCGGCGACCCATTTGAAACTGTCGAGTTTTCCGGTGAGCTGGAATTCTTGCGAGAACTGCTCTTGCAGCGTTTCAAAGCCATGATGGTCAATAACGAGCGGAGACATGTCGGCATCCTCGCCGAACGCAACGTCGAGATTGCGGTATCCGGTGATAGAACGGATATCAATGCCATCGCTCAATTCATGGCTGACATCGAGTGTCAGGCCCCAGGAATCGAGCGCCGTGCCTGAAATTCCATTACCATAAGTCGTAGAACGCCCAGGTGTCAGGAAGCGGTTGTCATAGGGCAAGCGTGAAGTGAAGTTGGGATTGATCGCTACACCGCGTTGACCGTCGATGATCGAATTGCAGGCCGGGATGGGCACGCCGGCGACACACAGATTATAGGCAAAGGCGATTTGGGTCGGCTGGCTTGCATCGGCATTGACCAAGGTAGAGGGCGCAGCATTTTCGCGTGTTCGCGTATAATCGCCAATCAGCCGCACTTCGGTGCGCGCGCCGGGCGTCCAGAGTAGTTGAACCCGCCCGGTATCGCTATTTTCATTGCCAAGATCATTGCCATTGGGCAGGCGACTCAGGCGTCCGCCATCGAGCGAGCGCAGATCGGAAGGGTCTGCCGGTGTGATGCCAGGAAACAAGATGCGATGAACAAAGCCGTCCCGGTTCTTGGCGGAAAAGGCGAAAGACGCGAACAGCGTGTCCGCGAGCGGGACATTGAGCGAGCCCCGCACATCAAGCCGGCGGTAACGCCCCGTCGTCGCCTCAATCTTGCCGCTCAGTTCCGCGGATGGTTTCTTGGTCACAAGGCTGATCGCCCCGCCGATTGTATTGCGTCCGAACAGGGTGCCCTGCGGCCCTTTGAGAATCTCGACACGCTCCAGATCAAGCAGATCCATGACGCCGCCAACGTTACGCGCCACATAAACACCATCGACATAGACGCCAACGCCTGGCTCGAAATTCATTGCATAATCAGATTGGCCAATCCCGCGGATGTAAGCGACCAGCGCGCTCGACGATCCGGAAATGGGTGCCGTTGAATCAAAGGTCACGTTCGGGGTGAAATCCGCGACCTGCGCCACGTTGCTGACGCCACGCTTTTCCAGACTGTCCGCCGAAATCGCGCTGATTGAGATCGGTACTTCCTGGAGGTTTTCCGAAGTTTTTCGTGCGGTTACGACGATCTCCTCCAGCCCTTGTGACGATTGCTCCGCACCGCTGGTTTCTTGTGCTGCCGCAGTGCATATCGGCAGGGACACAAGCGCTGTTGTCAGGTAAAGTCGTGCAAAAAAGGCCATTTCCAAATCCTCCCATTCATTATGTTTTGACGGAAGAGGATAAAGGCGGAGCAGGCCAATTTCTTGGACAAATCTGCAGATCGTTTGGGCGAATCTGCTTTGCCCGGCTATTTGGGCAGCTTGAAGAACCGCACGGCGTTATCGTGCAACAGCTTTTTCTTTTGGGCGAGCGTCAGAAATGATGCTTCATTGATGGCGTTTATCCCTTCCGCGATCAAGCCAGGCCAAACTTGCTGATCGCTGCCGAACATGATGCGATCTTCAAATCCAGCATCTACCAGCTCACGCAGAAAGGCATGATACTCCTTCCGGCTCAACGCAAACTGCAGTGATCCTGTGTCAACGTTGACCTGGGGATAGGTGTAGAGAATGGCTTTCATCTCATCCTTCAGTGGCCATGCGGCATGCATAGCGACGACGCGCAGTTTGGGATACTTCGTCAGCATCCGCTCAAGCGTCATCGGGCTGAGACCGTGCGCACGATATTCGGGCGTAAGATGAGGCGCCGCTGGAGGCCCGATGCCGATATGGACAGCGACAGGAATGCCGCGATCCTCCGCAATCTTCCAAAACGGATCGAACCGCGGATCGTCTGGCGCGATGCCATCATATTGATCGGTGATCTCCCCAAAGACGCGATAGCCTTTTTCGTCGATTAACTTGATAATGTCTGCTTCGGTGTACTTATAGTGCGTCAGATTGAATTCGATCGCCGGGATCACCTGATTAGGAATACGCTCTACATATTGAGCCACCCGATCCGGCGGACCGCTAACGATGCCCGTCACGTTCAGCCGCTTCATTTCGGCAATCGTCTGATCGCGCAGCTCATCGTCTGTTTTCGGCGACCATATCGGATTTTTGCAGCGCGGGTTTTTGACGAAATCGAGATACCATTCCAGCCATTTTCCGTCTTTCAGTTCGGGAAGAGCTGTGTTGATACCGACACAAACTGCGGTTGGGGCGGGGCCACGAAAGTCCACGGCGAAGGCGTGAAGATGGGTATCAATAATCGGCCCCTTATAACCCGCCGATGGCTTCGCGTCAGCTGAACCGGCCAGCACGGCTAGGCCAAGAGCGCCTGAGAGAATAAACGACCTGAACCTCATAACTGCGCTCCCCGATCTCATTATTGTTGCCACAAAATCCGGCATTCTTCGATGACGATATCCGGAAATTCCTCGGGCCAGAACAACTTAGCCCCCTCAATCCGGCGAATGCCGCACGAACCCGGAAGAAGCCGGTCGAGATAGTCGGCATCTCCGACCTTAAATATGATATCTGCCATACCCCAGACAATCCTCGTGGGTATCAAGCATTCCTTTAGCTTGGCTTCGATGCCCTCCAGCGGGTTAGGTAACATTGCCGCCGCATAAGCATTGATCAGCCGCTTGCGCTGATCGGACTCAACCAAAGGTTTGAGATAATAGTCGATCGCCTCGTCGGAAAACCGTTCCGGATTTGTGTAGGTCAACCCGCCCAGACCTTCGGCCGAACGCGTAAAGTTTTTGTCTGCAATGGACGCCGCGACAAAATGATCGGCGAAACCGCCAGCGCGAGCTAGTTCAATAATTGGCAGCAAGGGCTCCGGCGGGCTGTCGGGTTCCACATCGCCATTCGTGAGCAACAACGTCCTGACCCGATCAGGATGATCGCCCGCAATGAGCTGCGCAACACCGATGCCGCTGTCGTTCGCGACAATATCGAAATGCTCGATGCCCAAGCCGTCGAGCAATGCAATCAGCATCGCCGATTGTCCCGCAAAGTCGACCTGCTGTCCTTCGGCCACCTCAGTCATACCCATTGCCAGCAAATCAGGCACGATACAGCGACGATCATCAGTCAAGCCACTGACAACGTCGCGCCATTGAAACGAATTGAGGGGAAAACCGTGAATGAACAGCGCCGCTTTACCCTGTCCGATATCGCGGTAGGCAATATTGCCCTGCGGCGTCTGCTTGAATTCGAGTGCCGCTTTCCATGCGCGAGCCTGCTCACCAATATCCATTGCCGCCATTCCTACAAAACTGCGAACACATCATAGATGACCCCGCCATTGCCGGTTCTGCCTTTGGCGGCGGCGACGGTGTGATTGAGCCAGGCGTAACGCGCATCGGATGTCTCATAGCGTGGCGAGGTTCGGAAGTAGTAGCGACTGGCTCCCTCAGGGTCGTCGGGCTTCGCAAAATCGAGCGCATAGGCATAATCCTCGCCATGCGCGACCATATAGCCAAGGCTGGTCATCAGGACATCAGCCCCATCATCGGTACGCAGATTGACCCTGACATCAAGTATGCTCGATCCATCCGGTCGGTCGAGCGCCCAATCCGCCCCAGACAGAGGCAGCATAATCCCTTTCATACGCGGACCTTCGAATGTTCCTCCGCCGACCATTGCGACCAAACGACGGCCATTCGGTGTCAGCCCGAGATCATAAACGGGATCAATCTTGACCCGCATAGTATATAGAAATTCGGTCTCAAGCGTTGGCACTGCGCATCTCCTCGTCCGCCATTTCCTTAAGCAGCCGCCGCATTTCCAACCCTGCGCGGTCAGTCGGGATATCGAACTCGTAGAATTCGTCACTCCGCGCCGTCGCATGCTGCGCGCTGATTTCTGCCATCGCGGCTTGGTCTTCCTGAAAGGCTTTCGTCATGCCCGCGATCATCCCTGCACCCACTGCGGCATCATCGACCGCGAAGTTTCTGCACAAGGCGTAGAAATAATGCATGGTCGTCTGCGTTTCAGGCGTCAGCAGTTGCGCAACCTTCACCGTTGGGCGTCGCACCGAAGCGTCCGGCCGATCGAGATTCTCAAACAACCCTGTATTCACATGCAATGCGGGTGATACAAACTGCGAGCCCGAGCGCCGCATCGCCCTCTCGCCGCGCCAGCCCAAGGGTACAGCATAGAGATCGGGCAGCACGCATTCCACATGCCGCCAGACCTGAATGTCATCATCCTCTATGCTGACTTCAGTAGGCGCAGCGGCATATTCGGGCGTTCCGAAGGAGCTTGCATGCAAATAGGAGAGATGGGAAAGATCGAGTAGATTTTCATGCATGTGAACATAAGACCCATCCACATGCAGATAGCCTGTCTCAACCGACCAGTCTGGATGGCCCAGCCATTCCGGAACCGGCGAAGGAACTTGCTCTGCCGCTTCCGGATCACCCATCCAAATCCAGATGAAAGAGCCAGCCTCGATCAAAGGATAGCTTTTCACACCAAAGGCCGTTGCCCCGCCGCTTCTGCCGGGAATGGCCTTGCACAAACCATCCGACCCATAACGCAGGCCGTGATAACCACAAACAACATCATCACCCTCCAATCGACCCTTGTCGAGCGGATAGGACCGGTGGGGGCAGCGATTTGATAACGCGACCGCCGTCCCATCTTCGCGGCGAAAGAACAGCACGCTCTCTCCCAGCAGCAATCGCGAGGAGAGAGACTGCCCTATTTCTTCACTACGTGCCGCGACGTACCAACAGTTTCGGACAAAGGGAGTCTGCGCATCAGCCACCGATCGGCGGCTGATCTCATATCTTTTCTTCTGCGCAGTAACCCGTCCACTCATTTTGCTATCCTACATCAAAAACCAACCTAGAATTTGACGCCCAGCTTTAGACCCCAATTTCTGGGCTCGTTATAATTGGCTTCATGCCACCCGATGGAGTAATTGGAATTACCCGCCGTGATATACCGCTTGTCGGTGAGGTTGTTGACAAAGGCGGACAAGGACCATTTCTCCTCCGGCGAGTTAAAAATCAGAGCCGCGTTGAATATGCTGTATGGCCGCACGCTTAGGAAGGCTGAATTCTGCGCGTCGTTCTCATAAGCGCTGGTGTAGGACCAGTCGCCACGCGGCGTCAGCGTGCCCACATTTTCACCCAATTGTATCGTGTACGCAAGCGAACCGCTTACCGTCCATTTGGGCGTGTTTGGAAGCTTCTTGTTGACCGTTATGCTCTCGATGGTGGTAATGACCGATGTCGGCTGGTTCACTGCTATATATTTTGCATCAAGATAGCCGACGGAGAATGTGGCCTCCAGCCCGTTGACGGGCTTCGCCGAGGCCTCGACTTCAAATCCGTTAATCCTGGCACGACCGGCATTCTGGATCAGCGGTGCGCCGAATTGTTCGGTTACGACGAGCTGCAGATCGCTATATTTTGAGTGGTAGGCCGAGGCATTAATGCGTAAACGCCGATCCAGCCCGGTCCATTTAACACCGCCCTCAAAGGTTTCCAGTGTCTCCGGACCATATGGCAAAACGGCATTGCGTGGGGCCGTATACCGAACGTTGAAACCACCGCTTTTGAAGCCGCGCGAGTAGGAGGCATAGAATAATAGATCTGACGTCGCTTGGAAGTCCAGTGCAAATCTCGGTGACCAGTCGGCGAAAGTGCGTGCCACTTTGACGCCCTGCGGCACGAACGGCAAGCTGTCGCCTACACCCAATACCCCGCCGCCAAAGAGAAATGCGCCAATGGACCCCAGCGTCAAAGAGGCATTCCTGGGCAAATTGGTCTTGCGATCTCTAGTATAGCGAATGCCTGCCGTCAGCCGCAAATTGTCCAGGATTGAATATGTCCCCTGGGCATAGCCCGCGAAGCTCCGGGTGCTATGATCCTGAAAGCTGACCACCGTTCCAAATACGTCTGGCGCAATGGGTACGATCTGATTTTCAGTACCCGTCTCGCGAAGGTAGAAGCCGCCAAGCACCCATTTCAATTTGTCATCAAACGAGCTGCCGGTCAGTTGCAGTTCCTGCGAGAATTGCTCTTGCCGATAATCGGTATCGGCGCCCGCGATGACAATCGGTGACCCATCGGTGAGATTGCTCGAAAAACTGCCGGTCGCCTCGCGATAGGCTGTGATCGCTTTAAAATCGATGCCATCCGACACCTCGTAGTCTAATGTAAGCGATGTGCCGAACGCGTTTACATTTGTGCCCTGGTTCGGGCCCGTCGCCAGTGAGACGTCTATGTCCGGTGTCACGAAACGCTGATCATATGGCACCGCAGGGGCGGGAAGACCGAAGAGATTCGCATTGTTATACAGCCATATGATTGACGCGTTCGCACCGAGAATCCCGCCTGGAGGCGTGTTGTTGATCCCTACGAGCTTTGATGGCGCACCACCCTCACGAATACGCGAATAGTCGAACGATGCGGTAACGGTAAGCCTCTCTGTCGCATCCGCCTTGATCTGGAGTCTGGCGGTATCGCGGTTCCGATCGCCCGCTTTCAATGTCCGATCCAGCGGAAATTTGACGAAACCGTCCTGATTTCTGGATGAGAAGCTAGCGCGGATTGCGGCTGAATCGCCGATTGGGAGGTTGATCACCCCGCGTGTATCCAACCGATCCCGGCTACCAACGGTCAATTCGGCTTGACCCTCTATGTCCCCATATTGTGGCTGACGCGTAACCAGGCTGATCGCGCCCCCGATGGTGTTTCGGCCAAACAGGGTTCCCTGTGGACCGCGCAGTACTTCGACCCGTTCGAGGTCAAGCGCGTCGATCACGCCGCCAACGGAGCGGGCCGCATAGACGCCGTCGATATAGATGCCGACACCAGGCTCAGTTGAGATCGACCAGTCGGTCTGGCCAACGCCCCGAATATTGACAGCCGCTGCAGCAGACGAACCGCTCACCGCGCTCGTTGTTTTGAATTGCACATTGGGTGCAAAAGACGTGATTTCAGACACGTCCTGCGTATTCCGCGCCTCAAGCGCCTCTGCCGATACTGCGGCAATCGAGATTGGAACATTCTGCACATTCTCGCTGCGCTTTTGAGCGGTAACGACAATCTCTTCCAAGCCAACCTCATTACTACGGGAATCGCCTTCCGATTGTTGCGCCTGCGCGACCGCGCTCCAACTCAACACAGCCGAACTCGCGAGCAACATTCTGGTCTTTGTTGACGTGTATCGAGCCATTTGCTCTCCCCTTTCCCCGATTTCGATTTGATCTGTCAGCATCTAGCTAATGGGCATGGTCGCATCACACTTGGAGGATGGCGTAATTCGTTTGCATCAGCGCGCAGGCCCGTTGCTTTGGGTAAGCTGCTGACGCAATAATCCCGGGACGGAGGATTAGGCGGAGATGCTGCATTTTCGGCTGAGTTTGCATAGACATGAAACACCGATGGGCGAACTGTTGCTATCGACAGACGGTGATATGAATTTGCGGACGCTCGATTTCGCTGACCACGAACCACGCATGCTCCGATTGCTGAGCCTGTACTATGGATCATTTGAGCTCATTGAGGCGGAGGTTCCCCAAAAACTTTCCGAGCCTCTGGACCGATATTTCGCGGGAGAGCTGGACGCTCTCGCGACAATTCCATGGGCCACGTCGGGAACGCTGTTTCAGAATAAGGTCTGGTCTGCATTGAACACCATTCCGCCGGGTACGACCGCCAGCTACGGCGAGATCGCCAGAAAGATTGGATCTCCAAACGCGTCGCGGGCGGTGGGGGCTGCTAACGGATCAAATCCGGTGGGTATTGTCGTGCCGTGCCATAGGGTCGTTGGGGGGAATGGGGCTCTCACGGGGTATGGTGGCGGCATTGAACGCAAACGCTGGCTGCTAGAGCATGAGCGCCGATATTCGACGAAATCACTATGCTGACCATATTTAAGGAGAGGATGCAAAGATGGACGATTTGATAAGATCAAATGCAGAGGCCGCCGTTCAAGCCACAGCAGCGGCCTATAACAAGGGCGATATTGATGAAATCATGGCGATGTTTGAGCCCGACATCATTGCCACTTGGAATGGCGCGATCGTCGCGCGAAATGCCGATGAATTGCGCGCCTGGTTTCTGGGCGGCATGGTTGGGCAAGCGACATCGCTGACGATCGAGAAGACTCTGATGGTCGCGACCGAAGATACCATCGGCACACACTGGCGCCATGTCGCAAGTTACAAAAATGGCCAGACAGTGGACGGCTGTGGCAACGAGTTTTGGACGGTTCGCAATGGTCGCGCGGCAACTTGGAATGCCGTTGGCGTTGAAACGCCGCGAAGTTAGTTAATTCACATTTTTCCATTGCAAGGAGAAGCTGTATGCACGTGGGTATGGAAATTCCAAATGTCTGCCTGAAGCTGCGGGTGCGAGATGCAGATATTGACGGGCCTAATCCGTATCGGTGGCAAGACACGTTTACGCACAGCATATTCAAGGCGAAGCAGGTTGTGATGTTTGGACTGCCAGGAGCATTCACGCCGACATGTTCATCAGCTCAACTTCCAGGTTTCGACAATTATTATGAGTCATTTGTACAATACGGCATTGATGATATAATATGTGCCAGCGTCAATGACGCATTTGTGATGCATCAATGGGCCCAACATCAGCAAACGATAAATGTGAAGCTATTGCCAGATGGAAACGGCATCCTGACCCGGCGACTGGGCATGTTAGTCGACAAGTCGCACCTCGGATTTGGTCTGCGCTCTTGGCGCTATGCAGCTGTAGTCCATGACGGAACAATCGCCGCGTGGTTTCAAGAACCCGGCATCAACGACATTGGCAGTGATGACGACCCCTATCAGGAAACCCGACCTGAGAATGTCCTCGAATGGCTAGAGAATCGATGATTTCTAGGCGCAAGCACTCATCTCACCGAGGTCAGGCTGATATCAGATTTCGAGCGGCGCGTTTGACGATGCGTGGTGAAGCCGATTCCTCTGACCATCGACGCAGAAGCGCGGTAACCCAATCGGGATGGTCTTTTCCAGCATCATTCAACCAGTTCGCAACGGAATCTTGCGCATAACGATCCAGTTCGAATTTCATCGGTTCGATCACCGCCAAACCCTGCTCTGGATCCTCGCGAAGCGTTGCGATATGCCTCGACCACACTCCGCGTGGACGTGTCGCCTCGACGGCGAACCTTCGGATGAATGGGTCAGCCGACGCGGTCCACGATGATAGCATCGGAATTGCGTCCAGAATATGCTCCCTCAGCATTTCCCTCACAGCGAGCCACGCCCATTCTCTGACGCCAAAGTGTTGATCGGCGGCAAATCGCCGGATGGAGGCAAGGCGGTCAGCCATAACACGCGACTCGTCTTCACCAATTGCAAACGCCACCCACCCCCTAACCACGTCAGATCTGTGGCTTGCCATCCTCTGCAATGTACCTGAAGGACAGTCACGCCGGAGGACGGAGCCAATGGAAGACATCCTGCGCACGACTCCTGCCTCGAAATTGACAGACGAAAAGTCGATTAGTGGAAATGTTATAGCGCTCAAATCCTTCATCGAGATCGCAAGTATCTCAGACAAATTCCGCGTTTCTTCTATCCCTTGGTCGACCACGGTAATGCGCGCTCCGCGCTGCAACGCAGTAACGGAGCGACGCATAAGCCGGTCCCTTGCTGTTTATTTGATTGCGAAGACGCGATGGACAACACCACCGTCACCAGTTCGCGACTTCGTCACACAGATCGACTTATTTAACCAAGCATAGCGTTCATCTGCGGTTTCAAACTGTGGGCTAGCCCTGAAATAATATCGATGCGCGCCAGCGGGGTCATCTGCCTTGGCAAAGTCTAGTGCGTACTCTTGCTCCTCCGGCGGGAACACCATCAGGCCATGCCAATGCACATACACTAACGCACCGTCATCAGTTTTCAGACACATACGCACATCGAGTGCTCCCACGCCATCTGCCCGGATACGTGACCAATCCGCGCCCGACATCGGGACGACCTCGCCCCGAATTTTTGGCCCTTCAAACTTTCCGCCAGCGACGTTGACGATCATGCGGTAGCCGTCTGGCGTTTGCCCAACATGCATCGGTTCAGCAAGCGCCACACGCGCCTCAAACAAGAATTCAGTTTCAACTTCAGACATTTGATTTCCCTTTCGAAGTTAAATTGCTGCAGATTTAGCGGCGTTGAAGATGATGATGGTATCGCGTCTTAGGTGGCGCTACGCCCAGCAGGCCTTCGCATCTGCGACGGCCGTCGACCATAAGAAGACAGAAAGGCGGTCGACATACTGCGTGAACTCGGAAAGCCCGCCCGTCCTGCAATCTCGCATAGCGTCAGCTCGCTATCGTCAAGCATTCGTTTGGCACGACCTAACCTCGCAGTCGCAGCAGCCTGGGTCGGCGTTGCGCCAATATGATCCCGAAACAACCGCGATAGGTGCCGCGCGCCTATGCCCAGCCTTGCTGCCAGATCATCGACGGTGCCACGATCCAATGCACCATCGTCAATTAACCTCATCGCACGATCAACAGTCGCCTTGGAGCCTTTCCATGCAGGACTGAATGGTGCCGCCTCAGGCCGACAACGGAGGCACGGCCGAAACCCGGCAGCCTCGGCGCCTGCGGCCGTCTGGTAAAACCGAACATTTTCAAATCGCGGCATGCGGGCCTTACAAACGGGACGACAATAGATAAAGGTAGTTTTTACGCCGACGTAAAAGACGCCATCGTACCGAGCGTCCCGCCTCGCCATTGCTTCCCTGCATTCGGTCTCATCAAGCATGGCAGATAGGTAGCCGATGACCTTTTGGCACTCCACATCAAATAGATGATCACGTCCGATTATTGCAGTTCAAGATCTTTATCCCTTGGATATACAATTACACCAGCCACCTGTCAGGGAACCGGTATCCTATCCTCCGACGTCGCAAAACCGGTAGGGG
The DNA here is from genome assembly GCA_016742125.1 of Sphingomonadaceae bacterium. Lineage (GTDB taxonomy): Bacteria > Pseudomonadota > Alphaproteobacteria > Sphingomonadales > Sphingomonadaceae > Sphingorhabdus_B. Next base: position 14,016 of record JACVCM010000009.1, read on the forward strand.
ACTCAACCGTTCAGGTCAGAGCTCGGCAAACCTTGCATGATTTCGCGCAGAAGGGTGGCAAGCTGTTGCCTCTGCGCATTGGTAAGTGGGACGAGCATCTCTTCAATAACCCGCCAGCCTTCGCTAATCAGATTACGCCGGGACTGATTACCGGAATCCAGCAGATAAAGTGCTGTCATTCGACGATCTTTTACACGCCGCCGTTCTACAAGATCATGGCTCGCTAAACCATCAATCAGCCTAACGGTGCCTGAATGTGATCGGTCGATCTTCTCCGACAAGGCACGAATAGAAATACCCGGGCACTCTCCGATATATAAAAGCGCCAAACGAGACGCTTCCGATCGAAGATTGCTATCTCGTGGTATCGAACTCAACTTTTGGTGGAAAAATAGCGCGAACGCGTTCAACGTGTTGATAAATTCGCAGTTTCTCATCATTCTACCTCAGAGATCGGCTTCGGCTTGCTTGCATCCTCATTATTGTCCACGCTCCTTGCACTATCAGGTTCTGTCTGCCGAAATAGATTTCCGACGCCCAAGCACGATCAGGATAATCTCGGCAAAAACCGATTGAGTTCGCATCCTTCGATAAAACTCCAGAAACACGATTTTAATGAATTGCGCGCATCGCGTCTATGCCATCAGCCAGAGTTCCAATACTACAGGCATATCGGGATTAAACAAGCGAGAGACTTGACACACTGGGGATCACTTGACTGGGGTCAATCCCAATCGGCCTATCGTAAGTCTTTGCACGCCAAAGCACTCTGGATGCCTCGCGACCCTTGCCGCTTGCTGCAATCGAGCCAATGTCGTTCCCAATAGCCGCGCTTCATTCCAGCTGTTGGAGATTGCAAATGAAAGATCGAATAATCCGCTTGCGCACGGTGATTGACCGGACAGGCCTCAGCCGTTCGACCATCTACCGCAAAATCATCGAAGGCACGTTCCCGCCGCAGCTCAAGGTCGGCGTTCATGCCGCCGGCTGGAGCGAAGCAGAAATTGACCGCTGGGTCGCCAATCCGCCTGCATATCGGCCCGACGTTTCTGCCTAACCTACTTTGCCGGAATCGACGTGCGTGGCCCATGCGGCCATTAACTCGCGGCGCTTCTCAAAGAAGTCAGTTCGGCGATAAGCCGCTTCGACGCGGTTGGGCAATTTATGCGCCAGTGCCTTGTCGGCAACCTCTTTGGCAAAGTCGGTTTGCTCGGCAACCCAATCTGTGAAGCTGCTGCGGAAGCCGTGAACGGTGACGTCGGCCAGCCCCATGTCGCGGATCAGCTTGGTCATGGTCATGTCGCTGATGGGCTTGTCGCCATTTGCTGAGAAGACAAGGCCATCATCCGAAGCGCGCTCATTCCAGCGCCGCCGCAAGACTCGAATTGCAGGCTCGGACAGTGGTACGCTGTGGGCGTCGCCCGCTTTCATCCGCTCAGCCGGAATTGACCAGATACCGCGATCAAGATCGAACTCGGGCCAGACAGCAAAGCGCGTCTCGTTCGAGCGAACAACCGTGTAGATCGTGAAGCGCAGGGCATCGCGGCCGACGGTCGGTGAAGCTGCGGCAAGTGTCGCCGAGAAGTCGGGAACATCCGCCCATGCCATCGAGGCCAGATGCTCGACTGGCCTGACCTGGCGCGGCAGACCCTTACGAACAGATCGAAGCGACGTCTCTTCCTTCCGCCAGCCCTTGATGTGGGCGAAGTCCAGCACCGCTCCAATGCGCTGCAATATGCGATTGGCGGTATCAGGTATTTCTAGCCAGATGGGGCCAAGCGCTTCGCACACCAAGGCGCTATCCACTGCGTCCACTGGCGTCTTGCCGATCATCGGAAAGATATGGTTGGTCAGACTGGAAAGCCAACTCTCATGACGCTTGTTCTTCCAGCCAGCGCGCAACGACTCATAGCATTGTTGCGCTGCGACTTCGAAGGTGGGAATGCGAACGCGCCGCGAAGCTTTGGCGGCCACTGGATCATTTCCGCCCCGGACCTGCTTGCGAATGATCGAAGAGGCCTCGCGCGCTTCGGCCAAGCTCACATCATGCGAAGACCCCAAACCAAAGTCACGCCGCCGTCCCTCGTGCTGCATGCGCAACACCCAGGATCGCGAGCCGCTATCCTTGACAAGCAGGTAGAGCCCATGCCCATCTGCATGGCGTCCCGGCCCAAGGCTCCTGATCTTCAAGGCAGTCAGCGCCACGGTTAGATTCCCGTTTTCATATTCCCACGTCTGTTCCCACATAATGAGCAAGATTGGATGAAATGTCAAGAAACGAATTGGGAAGGCGTTCACTAAAAATGCATACAAATACTGCGAATTCCGGCACAAATCGATACTGTTTGGCACACAGGTTATGTAGCCGTAGGGGTCACCATATCAACAGCTTACGTGAGCTTTGACGCCAGATTCTTGAAATCTCGGTAATGGTTCGTTTATATCCAGTATCAAATGCTGGTGGATTCCTGCTGCCATTGAATGTTTCGCCTCATGGATTCTCACGACATGCGCGGGATCCAGAATAGCACCGACCGACGCGCCTTCTCTTTGCCTATAAAACGGCTAAGGAACAAGAGCTTGTACACTAGTGCGATCCCCGTAGGAAACCGATATTGTGTGAGTGCTCTGCCGCTTGGCTCTTAATTAGGCCTTTGATTTCGCCGGAATATCGAAATAATTATCGATAACATCGTACAAGGAGGCGATGTGGCATGCTTCTGCTGGGGCATTGGCTGCTAGACCGTCAGAAAAGAACGAAAAACCGCGCCCGTCGTGCATGCCGTTCTTAATTGCCACAAATGCCACTTTGTCAAACAATGAAACTTTTTGGCCGTTTATAAGCACGAATGTATTCTCGGTTATTTCATATGGATAGGTGAGAGAGGCGAATATGCTGCCTGAACGTTCTTCTATATCACCAAAGAGCGGTACACCATCTTCTGTTTTCATGGCCGAAAGAGCTTTCGACATTGCCTCGATAGAGGCAGGATCTTGATCCATTTTGATTACAAAATCGCGCGTCATCAACGGGATTACGTCCGTGAACGACTGACCAAGCATACTAAGAAAGGCTCGATGATTATTAAGCCGATAGTAAAATTTAACATAATTATAAGGCTTCTGGGTGAGGCCTGTAGCAATAATTATCTGGCTATCTTTAATATCCAAAATTTTTGATATAATTATATCATATACAATGATCATATCTTCAATTGGATCATATTCACTTTTACAATACCATGTGGGATTTTCTACCTTAGGGTGCACAGAAATCTTGGCATTGTGAAAATAGTGATGCTGGATGTGAGCACCCGCATTTAAAAAAATTGTCGAGAAATCGGGCTTTGTTTTTTTATAGAGGGATAGATGTAAATCGGACAAAAATAAATCTAAAAATAACGCCTTAGACCAAGTTCTCGTCAAAGCACGGGCAGCAAGCCTTATGTATTCTTTATAATTCCCGAAGCTCGCGAACCGGGCCAATGCTAGAAGGATTACGGCTATTGTTGAAACCGACAACCGTGCATTTGCATTATCGTTAACGGCTTGAGACAATGACTTGGCTATATTGCGGCTCCACCAAGATCGGTCGGACGGCGTCTGTGTCCATGGATCCGGGATGAAATAGCGCGGCTTTGCCAAATTATTTTTGGCGTTCATAGGCGATATCGCTCCAACAGAATAACCCCGCGCCTCAACCCGTTCAAAAATTTGCTCGTGATCACTCTGCGCAATATCGCCCAAGCGAAAAACACCATGCCCTTGAAACGTTTTGCCGGTATGAGCAGAAACCCATTGAATCCATGGCTCCAGATGTTTGTAATCCTCCTCCGCAGTGGTTCTACGATGTTCCCAGCTCATTATTGTTCTAAATGCAGGAAACATGTCTGGAGAGCGTTCAACATATTGTTGAACGACGTCGAAGTTGACTTCATTTAGCTCAATTAGAATGAGTTTTTTCTTCACTTGTATTACCTTCGATATCCGTTAAACTGCTTTGCTGTCGTGGCGTCTGTCTGGCCTAGCATTGTCGCGATAGATCGTACGACAGATTCGAAACCAAATTTTTCACGGCACAGAGATCTGCGACGCAGGGGATCGAAATTAAAATAGGTGCCGGGTGTTGCAACAATGCTTCGCATCACTTCGATCAAGTTACCCGGGTTTGAGAAAACTACCCCTTCCAGACCATCGAAAGACAAGTGTCCTGGCACGGGACTCAGTACCGCTAAACACCCGCTGTCGATTGCATCCAGCGTCGAAAAAGGTAACCCTTCACGAACAGACATAGATACAACGACGTCAACATCGCGAAGGACCGATTTCACATCGGTTACAAAGCCGAGATACTGCAGCTTGCCTGTCGCACTCTCGATTTTTTCTGCGAGCCACTTTCTATCGATAGCATCGCTATTGCTGAAGTCTATGTCACCAACCAACGTTAGATGGCAATCATCAAGGGCTGCAGCTGCCTCGATCAGCTGATCTACCGCTTTTGATTTCAGAAGTCTGCCAACATAGCCGACGCGAAGCAACGGCCGTGGTCTTGTCGGAAACCCATCATCCGAGAACTTGTAGCCTTCACCGTTGATCAAGATCACCGCATTCGAAAACAAGTTTGATAGGTATTGTTGATCATCTTCATTAAGCGCGATGACGGTCTGTTTCTTATAAGCGAGGCGGAGCGCCAGCCTAACAAACTGCGCGCTAAGCCCGTCGGTTTGCAACAGTCGACCGAGACCGGTGAATACCAAAACGTCTCGAGGCTTGGAAAGCCAAAGGCATAACAGGATTTCCGACGTACCGAATATCAGCCGTCGCGACTTTCGGTGGTGGTGAAAGCGTAGAATGTAGCGAAAGAAGGCAAGAAGACCGAAACCCCGGCAAACTGGAAATGAGGGGCAGCCGATTGAATCTATCGCCGCCAACCAGCTTGCCCGGAACAAACCTTGCGTGCGCTCATCTCTGGAAAACAGTGCGTAAGACGCGCTAGAATGACCTTCCATCTTTGTCTCCAATCGCTCATTTTGCACCAGTTACTATTTTTGCAATTGATTTAAGACTTGAGATAAGCAAGCCGTTGAAGTTGAATAGAGAAGGTCTTAGCATGAATTCGCGAAGCCAGTGGCCCGCTACCTCTGCATACCCACGACGGCTGCCGCTAACTTGGGATTTGTGCACACGATATTGAAGGAGCTGCTCGGGAATATTTCTTATCTGGATGTCTCGATTTAGTGCACGCAGCCACAGGTCATAATCTTCCGATACATAACCGCCCAGATAGCCGCGCATTTCCAACCAGAATGAACGACGAAACGCAACCGTCGGATGGCAAATCTGGTTAGAATAAGGGAATGACCGTCTGATAGCACGGGTAGTCAGGCCAGGCCGGAAATCGCCAGTCTTCTCGCCGTTCTCGTCGATTACTGTCGCCCAGGATCCCCACACATCAACGTCAGGGCAAAGCGAAATATGGTGCGCAATCCGCTCAAGCCGGTCAGGCTCACTGACATCGTCAGCGTCCATACGAACTACCCATTCAGTGGTGGCATGATCGAGCAACAAGTTCAGATTATATGACAACTGTGGCACGTCAGAGCGGAAAATATCAACCCGCCTGTCCCCGTGTACATGTTGCTGCAATTCGGCGAGAAGCTCGTCAGAACACGCGTTGGCTCCAATCAGAAAACGGAATGACGGATGAGTTTGCTTCAATATGCTATCAATAGATGCCTGCAAATACTCAGAACTGCGATTGACGCAAAATATGATGGAGAAACTCTGGGAGTTATTCTGCATTGCATTCACCTTTGATACCAGAGTCTAGTCAAACCAAACAAAAGCCGGCGGCTCGATCTGCACTATAACTTCAGGTTGTGGCCTGCGGCCGGCCAAGGTATAAAGACCAACAACAGTAAATGTAATAAGCAATGCTGCCGCCAAAACCCGTTTTCGTATATATGGAGGTAAACACAATACCGCACTCAGGCCAATTGGCAATGCAGGCATTAAATATCTTGGTTGAACAAACTGGGATATGGAAACAGCAAACAAAGATATCAGGAAAAAAGATACAAAAGCAACAAAAGTATTTTTTCTGAATCTTCTTAAATTTAATATCACATATAATGACGAAAATAGGGATATTAATATCAATATTCCATTCATCCAATATGCATAACCGAGAAAATTCGAAAATCCGTAAACGGTACCAAAGTTCGGGAACACTCCTAAGACCAGTGAATTATAAACAATGCGTACAAGGTATAGAGCCAAGCCGCCTGATGCACTCAAAGGATCCAGTCCGATGCTTGCTGCTAATTCACCAATCGCAGTACCACGGTCAAATCCCTGCTCCAGTACAGCAAGGTTTCTAGATAAGGTATCCGAAAAATTGGCCAATGTGCCAAATGAGGCAGAGACTATGCCTCCAAATACTAACATCGAAATCGGAACTCTTGCGCTCGCAATTCCCCAAGCCATAGAAAAAATGGTTCCTGTAGCTAAAATAAATCCGAATCCGTCTCTTATAAAATAAGCAAAAAAAGATATGATTAAGGCAAAAAACCATCGGATTGGGTGCTCAGATATCAATATTGATATCCAAATTATTGATAATAATATCAGGGGAATTTCTTTATTTGGTCCAACCGAAGCAAGAAGAACATATGGATTTATGTATACTACAAGAATTGACCATTTATTGCCCTTCACCGTCGGTGAAATATATTTCATATAGATGAAACCTGATGCTAACATCAAAATATTGTTAATAAGCCAGGACAATGACGGGCTGAGTAACCAAGTCCAGCCGTAAATTATGCTTACGCCGGAGAATGCTGGTTCGTACGGGATTACACTGTAAAGCTGCCACAGATTGTCAAAAGTGGCAGTCATGTTAACCACGTCGGGAATGAACATCCCCCGAGCCAATGCCCTATTAAAATTTACTGCCTGCTCCACTACAATCCACATGGATAACAATGTGAAGAGTCCATGAGCTATCAGTAGCTTGCTAAACGCTGTACTCTTGGAGCCTGTTGTTGGACCGGCCGATTGCCATCTGGAAATGCTTTCCTCGGATTTAAACAAGGCTTTCACCATTTATGACTCGCCAATAGCGCTTAGCAAGATGATGCCAAGTCAGCCCTGCATTAGTATATCGTAATTGCGTTTCAGAAAGCGAGCGCCTTACCCCACACAATTCATTACATCGCCGCTCAATGGCTGCAACAAAAGCATAAGCTAATGTAGTCCCCGTTGCCGACACATCAGTTTGTTGAGTTATAACGATCCCACCATCAGTCCAACCTGCAATCTCCCGCGCGTTGCCTACGTCGGTCGAGATAAATGGCACACCCGCCGCTGCGGCTTCGAACAGCACCAGCGGTGAATATTCCAAATGGGAGGCAAACAGGAAAAGATCCGCCCCTTTGTACAGCGAGACAAGCTCGTGTCTTGGAAGGTCGACCAGGCGAATACGCTTTTGCTCACCGGTCAAACTGAAAATGGCATTTGCAATTTGAATCGTTAACGAGAGCGGCCAGTATCCTTTCGCTGCATCCCGTATCGAACGCAGAATGATGCGCGAGACAGGCACTTTGGGTCTGTTGCCATTTATAATCAATTCGCTTGACCGTTCAATGCTGGCGCGTCGATAGGCTTTCACGACCTCCCAGTGGCCTTTGGCCACGATGAGCGTCCCCACACTAAGCAAGAGCAAGCTGTCTCCAGATACACCAAGTCGATCCCCCTCGTTCGACGCATCTTCGGCAAAAAACTCACGTTCGTCGACACCATTGGGTATGACATGCAGGTTCTTCAGGCCATGCCGACGCGCAAATTCTATGTCCTGATAAGTGTCGGAGTAAAATATCAATGCGTCAAACTTTCTAAGCCAGTCAGGCATAGCCGTATAATAGCTGGCATAATCCGGATGATGTAACGCCGAGAAGCCGCAAGGAATAAAGGTTTTGCGGGCCCGAAGTTCGTCCAAAATGTCGACACATCCGTCAAAGGTCCATTGTTGCGCTGCCTTGATGAGAATGATGTCGAAATCAGATACGCGCAAAAAATCTTGGTAGGGCTTTATGTCTCCTGCCAAACCTTTTACGGCATTGCCACTAACATCAAAAGAAACGACGCGGACGCCGTTCACAACTGCGTCGCGAGGGCGGTTCGGATGCCTACTGGTTGCTACCGTTATGACATGTCCCATTTTAGCCAAGCGTTCGGCAATCTGGCGCATGACCTCTTGCACGCCACCGATACTTGGCGGATATTGCTCACAGCACAACAGTATATTCTGGGCGGCTTCCACTAGGAACGCTTCCCCGATACAACACCCATCATTTTCACGCGCGCCTTAAGCCATCGAACGGGCTCATTCCAGAGCGAAACCGCCGCAAAATGATTGCGAGCGTCTGGCAATCCCAGCTTCGCTGCATAACTGCCCATAAGATAACCGAAGTTGCTTTTGGCGCATTTCAGGTATTTGTCTGGTAACAACTCCAACTGCCGACGAAACAAATTTTCTTGTTTCTCCATTTGTCGTTCATCAAAAGTGCTTATTTGGTTGTCCCCGATCCAGTAGGCACCTAGCTGTTTTGGAATGAATTTCAGTCTGGCACCTTGAACACAAAGACGCAGCCAAGCGTCAAAATCCTCCACTGAGGCCAGTGCTCGACTTTCTTCAAATCCACCTATTTTCTCAAGCATTTTTCTTCGGACCACACAGGCGGAAGTCGGCACGGGGTTGCCGAATTTCAGCATATGCCGAAGTGGATCGGCAGTCCTAATGGCATCGCCGATAATTTCTCGATGCACCGATGGATCGGCTTCTGCAGCGTTTCTCGATCGTACCGTTTGCAATTGGTGGTAAACAAGATCGCAGCTGCCATCTAAAGCCTTTCGGACTTCAGCGATCTTTTCGGTAAACCACCAATCATCGGAATCAAGAAAGCTTATCCAGGTTGCACGCGAGTTTGCGACCGCAACGTTGCGCGGGCGCGCCGGACCGCCGGAGTTTTCGATCCTGATCAGCTTCAACTCCAGTTGATCCTTATATAGATTTGTTACAGCCGAGATATCCTCGTTTGAGCCATCATCACAGACGATGACGCCAAAATCCGCATCGGTCTGCAGGAGCAGCGAATCAAGAGCCCGGATAAGCTCTTCCGACCTGTTGAAAACTGGTATGATTACATCGACCGACTGGTCAGGCATATGCTCAAGCATCGACAGGCTTTCCGTGCAGTTGGGTATGACAGCGTCAATGGTCCCCGCAGACATCGTTAAATCCGCACCCAGTCAGCGGGCAACAAGTCCGGAGTAGGCCGACCGCCCGCGAACCAGATATCTGGCGCAATAGTGAGCCCATCTAACTTGTTCGCCAACCACGCACCCCACCAGCTAAAGCTGCTGTTCGCTATAATATGGTGATTACATTTCGACATTAGCCGCAGATCCTGAAAGGCCGTGGTGGCATCATTATGCTTGACGTAATGTGTTGTGTGCGGAAAGTGCAAGTTCCGGGACGTCCAGTCAGGGTCATCGGAAAACACAAAGAAAACCGGTTTGGAGACCCGGCTTTCGATATATTTTAGTGCGTTGCGGTAATATTCAGGTGAACATGTGCCGTGATAAGCCGAAGCCGATTGCAATGTGACATAATCGCCTCGCCGAACATGCACCGAAACCGAATTGTCTCTACTGATCGCCTCCAGAATTTGAAGATCTGCCGCAGAAGGTTCGGACAACGGGACTAGTTCAGACAGCAGGGTCGATCTGATGTCTTTAAAATAGGCCTCGCCTTGCCAGAAACCAAAAAGATAACTGCTCGATGGCGCATTCAAGACTGACTGATTGACGCCAAATCCTGTCTCTCGAAATAATCGCAAGGGCAACAAAGGCTGTAGTAATTGCCCAAGGCGAGTGCGGTAGGGACGCCATTTTCGTTGCTCCGCAATCGATGCAACGCGGAGGTTAACCGAAAAATTTTGCAATTCCATCGGTCGCGGAGTTTCACCCGGTCGACAATGGTCAAACCAATAGGGGTCGACGACCAATTCCACCCCATGTTTGAGCGCCAGCCGTCGGGCGGCCGCATATTGAAAGAGCTGGTTGCCGAGACCGCCCTGTGCGTAGAACGTAATCAACTAGCTGTCCTTTTTACGAAGTGAAAACAGCCACACCCATAGCGCTGCCGACTTGCAAGCGTCGGATCGGCATTGCGGATCAGCCCTTCGTCCGACCCGTCATCCGGAATCAACGCAAATTCGGCCAAGTCGAAGTCAGGAAACATTTTGATAACCTGATCATACTGATAAATCCTGTGGGCGTTGAACTGGATGCGCGCTTTGCCACAAACCGGAACAACGAAAAGCAGGTTGCCGCCCTCGGCGACCACGCGTGTCAGCTCAGCTGCAGCCTTTAGATCGCCGTCATAGTCCAGCGGATCGCCATATCGACCCAACCCAACATGCTCAACAACATGCATGCAGGATATCGACTCCAGGCTCCCGCCTTCGAATGGCAGCGACATCAAGTCTCCCGCCTCGGACCTGAGACCCGAAAGCTGCAAATCGGCAGGCCGGTAGTCAATGAATTTCGTCGGCACGAAAGCTGATACTGCCGTTACAAAATACAGCGAGCTAGAGACGTCAACATGAAGTCCAGGCATTATCGAAGCGACAATTCGAGCTGCCCAGGCAGTATGGAAAACATAGTGGCGGTCGAAACCTGTTGTTGCCGTCGCGTCCCGCAGGTGTAACCAGCGATCCCTCCAACTTAAATCAAATCTCGGATGTAACGTATTCTTAAGTACGCGAAATTGCCGAAGCACTTCTGTCATCTGCTTAGTGACTTGTATTGCTCTTTTGCCTTTATATAGAAATTTTTTGATAATTTTAATCATCGGTTGATCGCTGTTAATGAGGAAAAGCACGATCGGCGATGTGACCATGCGAGCCAAACCGAACCCAGTATCAATTGAGTGGATGCTGTAGCTAACCATATCATTCCACCCAAATTTAGTCCGGTCGAAGTCCGGAGCAACGCAACAACGCTCATACCAGCGAACAAAGCAGCAACATTGATCTGCAAAACAAGGCGAGACTTACCCGACGCCACCAAAGCCTGATAAACACAGCCGTATAATGAGTTTATTGCGACGGCAAGCAACAACATCCTTAGCGTCTCACTTCCTACTTCAACTATAAATTCATTATTAAGCCAGATTTTTAGAATAAGATCCGCAAATAAACTGGCCGTAATACAAGGTATTACCGATGAAAATAATATTAATATTGTTAGCTTTTTCATTACCTTTATCGATATTTCAGATTTCTTTTCAAATTCCCGTACCAAAACAGGAAAATATGCTCTGGTAAAAGGAATCTGAAGCTGAAGAAATGCCATCGATATTGAAACTATGATAGAATATATACCAAAATGATCCAAAGTAACTGAGCGGCTTAATACAATACGATCAATATAGCTGACCATAAGTCCGACCAACACGCCCAACGACAGCATCGATACTTCCCTCAAAAAAGGTATTATATGGACGATATGTTGTTTTCCAGAAGTATCCATAATGAAGCTTGATCGCAATCGGTGTCCATTTGCTAATAGCTCTATCAGTGCTACCAGTGCGAAAACTGATGCATAAATATGAGCCTCGGCTTGTAGGGAAATTAGAACTATCATGGTCAAGGCATGCTTTAGTGTCCCAAAAAAACATGTCCGCACGTTGGCGGTAACTTGATGTTGCATGCCATGCCAAAATCCAACTGCCAGGCTATTCAAAAATTGAAAAAATATTTGAAAGCAGGTAATACGGATTGCAAGCTCCAAGTTGTCAGCGCGATTTGCTTGAATATCAAACCAGTGGTGCGCAAAGTATTCAGCAGATGACTGGATGAAAACAAATATACATAATGCCAAAACTGCGTAGATTTTGCCGAATACCTTGACATAACTGCGGAGAGCAGCGGGGTTATGTGCTTCTCTTGCTACCCAGCGAGGAATTATTTGGCTAAATCCAGCGTCGACGAAGCTCGCAATCATTTGTAGGCTTAGGCATGCGGCGACAATGCCCCATTCGGATACCCCCAATATTCGGATGTAAATTGGGATTGCCATAATCGAGAGAAGATTGAGCCACACAAGCGCAATCATGCTGGAGGTAGCGTTGCGTATGACTGTGCTCGCTGCAACCCGAGACAATAGATGCTTCGGTTTCCCGAACACCGACGTTATCCGGCTACCCGAAGCTTGGTATCAAAGTAGGCAATCGTCTTTTCCAACCCCTGCCTTAGTTGTACAGTTGGCTGCCAGTTGAGCAGATTCATCGCCAGCGTGATATCAGGCTGACGTTGCTTCGGATCATCGGCAGGCAGCGGCTGAAATATCATTTCAGACTTGGACCCGGTAAGGTCAATTATCTGTTCAGCGAGCTGGCGCATCGTGAATTCATGAGGATTTCCAAGATTAATCGGGCCAGGGTACGCAAGCGGTCCGTCGACTTCGGCTTCAAGCGACATAAAGCGCAAAAAACCTTCAACCAAATCGTCAACATAGCAGAAGCTTCGGGTCTGCAGCCCATCGCCATAGAGAGTTATATCGTCACCCTTCAGGGCTTGTACGATAAAGTTGCTAACTACCCGCCCATCATTGGGATGCATTCGCGGGCCATATGTGTTGAAAATCCTGCAAACCCGAACGTCGAGTTGGTATTGCCGGTGATAGTCGAAGAAAAGCGTTTCAGCGCAACGCTTGCCTTCGTCGTAACAACTTCGGGGCCCGATTGGATTGACATTACCCCAATAGCTTTCCGGCTGGGGATGAACTGAAGGATCGCCATAAACTTCGCTTGTGCTTGCTTGAAAGATCCGTGAACCCAGCCGCTTGGCCAAACCCAGCATATTGATGGCACCATGGACACTGGTCTTAGTGGTTTGGACGGGATCGTGCTGATAGTGAATCGGGCTAGCAGGGCAAGCGAGATTAAATATCTCATCAACCTCAATGTACAATGGAAAGGTGATGTCGTGGCGCAGAAACTCGAATTGTGAATGCCCGATCAAATGCGATATATTGGCTTTGCTTCCGGTAAAGAGATTATCGACGCACACGACCTCGTCACCGCGCTCAATCAGTCGATCTATTAGATGTGAACCCAAAAATCCGGCGCCCCCGGTGACCAAAACTCTCTTGCTTTCGTTGTAGTTTCTCATGAAACCCCTTTCGTCCGACCGAAATCTACGGAACGGCTTAAAACACTTTATGGAAATCTCTGCCGCTCATTCCACCGCAACAGTGACGTCGAAGCCATGATGGCGCAGCAACGCATTACGTTTTGCAACCATCAAATCTGATTTCGTCATTTCTGCACACATTTCTCGCGCCGAAATTTCAGGCGTCCAGCCAAGCCTCTCTCTAGCCTTTGTCGGATCTCCTAACAGCGTCTCTACTTCAGTCGGTCTGAAGTACCTAGGATCGATCCGGACAACTGTTGAGCCCACTTTGGCTGCTGGAGCGAGTTCGCCAACAACCTCCTCTACAACGGCCCTTTCATCAACGCCAGTGCCCTCAAATCGCAATTTAATGCCAAGTTCGTTCGCCGTCCATTCAACAAACTGACGCACACTGAACTGGTCACCCGTTGCGATAACGAAATCTTCAGGTTCGCCTTGTTGCAGCATCAACCACTGCATACGCACATAATCGCTTGCATGACCCCAGTCCCGCAAAGCGTCCATGTTGCCAAGGTAAAGGCACTCTTCGAGCCCTTGCGCAATATTTGAAAGGCCTCGCGTAATCTTTCGAGTTACAAATGTCTCTCCACGGCGGGGGCTTTCGTGATTAAAAAGAATGCCGTTGCAGGCATAAAGGCCATAAGCTTCGCGATAATTGACTACAATCCAATATGCGTAAAGCTTCGCCACTGCATAAGGGCTACGCGGGTAGAAGGGTGTAGATTCTCGCTGTGGAACTTCTTGGACCATTCCATAAAGCTCGGACGTAGACGCCTGATAAAAACGAGTTTTCTTTTCCAGTCCAAGAATTCTTATTGCTTCCAAAAGGCGCAGGGTTCCGATTGCATCAACATCTGCGGTATATTCCGGACTCTCAAAACTGACAGCGACATGGCTTTGAGCACCAAGATTGTATATCTCGTCTGGCTGAGTTTGCTGAACAACACGCAATAAATTGCTTGTATCGGTTAGATCGCCATAATGTAGAAAAAAGTCTCGGTGGTTTATGTGAGGATCTTGGTATAAATGATCCACGCGTTCAGTATTGAATGAACTACTACGGCGTTTGATGCCATGAACCACATAGCCTTTTTTCAGTAGAAACTCGGCAAGATAAGAACCATCTTGACCGGTTATACCGGTGATTAAAGCAATTTTCTTGTTTTTTTCAGACATCCCGCTTCTCAAACTGTTCGGTCGTTTTTGCAGAAATCAGCATACGCATGGTGGAGACCGTCTTCCAAGCTTATTGTAGGACGCCAGCCGAGAGACTTTATTAGTCCGCTATCCATGAGTTTGCGTGGCGCGCCGTCGGGCATGTTTTCGTCGAAATCGATGTCACCTGAAAAGCCAACAACCTTTTTTATGGTTTCCGCAAGGGTCCGGATCGTTACATCCTCATCCGAGCCCACATTTATATGACTGCACTGCGGCGTTGTCCTGTCCTTAATAACCTCTTTCGGGAGGTTCATTACATGCAGGCATGCGGCGGCAAAATCGTCCACATGTAAAAATTCCCGCCGCGCATTACCGGAACCCCATACCGTTACACTAGCTGTCGACGACAGCTTCGCCTCATGAAAGCGCCTTATCAAAGCGGGTATGACGTGTGAATTATAAGCGTGATAGTTATCTCCAGGACCATAAAGGTTCGTCGGCATCAAACTGCGGTAATCTAAACCGTGTGAATCACCATATTGTCGGTTCAAACTCTCGCAAAGCTTTATACCCGCGATTTTGGCAATCGCATACGGTTCGTTGGTTTTTTCCAACGGGCCGGTAAGCAACGCCGATTCCTGCATAGGCTGAGGTGCTATTTTCGGATAAATGCAACTTGATCCGAGAAAGAGCAGTCTTTTTACACCCGACCGGAATGCAGCCTCAATTACATTGTTTTGTATCGCCAGATTCTCATAAATGAAATCGGCTGGATATTCATTATTGGCGTAAATGCCTCCTACCTTGGCGGCCGCCACATACACTTCGTCGGGGCGCTGTGCTTCGAAGAAACATCGGACGCTCAGCTGGTCTTCTAAATTGAGGTCGGCATGCGATCTGGTGATGATTGCATTTTCCGAATGGCCCGCAGCGCGAAGTGCTCGCTGAATAGCTGAGCCAACCATGCCGCGATGGCCGGCCACATATATTTTTGGTGAAGTCAATGAAAATACTCTCAATGATCAAAGGCGAGGCGTGCGAAGGGTGGCCGCTTCATAGCGCTTTGGGCCGATAATACCAGCTGTGATTACTTGCCATCTCTATCTTCCAAGCCATAGCCATAGCCATAGCCATAGCCATAGCCATAGCCTGCCTGCTTATGCTTAAGCTTGGTGAGAATAACGCCGAATA
Source organism: Sphingomonadaceae bacterium (assembly GCA_016742125.1). Classification (GTDB taxonomy): domain Bacteria; phylum Pseudomonadota; class Alphaproteobacteria; order Sphingomonadales; family Sphingomonadaceae; genus Sphingorhabdus_B. The sequence continues at coordinate 29,627 of JACVCM010000009.1, forward strand.
TTTGGGCGTGGACTGCTTGGAGTCTGCCGAGGGAAGCTTTGATACCGCGAACAGCAACGCCCTCAGCTTCAGCAATAAAGACACACCCTTCAACCGCGCGTGACAGAAGCGGAGCGTCCGCCAGTCCCAATATCGGCGGTGAATCAATTACAACATGGTCAAATTGATCCAGTAGCTGCCGAACCAAAACAAGTATTCGGTCACTACTTAACAATTCTGCGGCGCTTGGTGGGTTGGGCCCCGCCGCCAGTAATTTCATTCCTTTAATTGGCGTCTGTTGGATGAGTCTTTGCCAATCATTCTCACCTGCTAAAAAGTTACTGAGCCCGATCGCATTCTGCAAGTTTAGAAAGGTATGCATCGAAGGAGAGCGCATGTCGGCATCGAGTAAAACTACATTCTTTCCCGTTCTCCCTAATACCATGGCCAACGCCAAGCTGGTCGTACTTTTTCCTTCGGCCGGTCGAGTACTTGTAACCATGAGAGCTCTCGGGACCCCATGATCGGTCGAAAATGCTAGGTTTGAACGTATGCTAAGATATGCTTCGGAAAGCGACGACTTCGCGTCTTGAATTTCAGCCAATATATCGTCACCCTCGGCATCGGGCACACTTCCAAGTAATGGCATTTGTAGCAACCGGTTGACTTGACCGGGATCGCGCAAGCCCTCGTCAATTTGGTCAAGGGCTAACGCCGATACGCCAGCCAGCACACCTCCGATCAAGAAGGCCAATGCAAGATTCAATTTCAAGTTAGGCGACGAAGGATTCTCAGAAACCTTCGCGACATCCACTATCGCGATGTTATTAGCGCCAACCCCGGCAACACCAATTTCCTTATACCGCTGGAGCAACCCATCATATAATTCTCGATTTGTGTCAGCCTCACGCTGGTAGATATTATATTGTATGCTGTCTCGCTGCTGAGAATTCATTTGCAATTTTAGCTGCTGAACTTGGTCGCGCAGGCTCCGCTCACGCTCCGCTGCTTCCGCATATTGGATTGCTCTGCTTGAAGAAACCCTGCTTTCTTCACGCGCAATGCTTGCGTCGAGAACACGTAATTGTTCAGCTAACGCCCGAACTGCAGGGTAGCCAGGCTCAAACTGAACCATCAATTTAGCATAGTCGGCTGCAACTTCCGCCCGCTTTTGACGCAACTGCCCAATAGCAACGTTATTCAAGGCTTCGCTATTAGCGCCACCGCGTCGCTCTCGATTTCGACTTTCCGCAGAAATACGTTCGGCTGTTGCAGCTGCTAAAGCTCCATTCAAGGCCTCCAAATCGCTTGATACCAAGGTTCGTTCGACCTCGGTCCTGCCATCAATGCTTTTGCTCTTTCCTAAGGCAACGATTCCTTTCTGCGACGCGTAATTTACAAGGTCGCGCTCCGAAGCTTCGAGCCTCCCGCGAAGATCGGCTAATCGGTTCTCCAGAAATTTTCTAGCGTCTGCTGTCGAAGAAAACCGACGATCCATGCTTTGCACAATGAACTGGTCGGTCCAAGCGTTTGCGATCTGCGCCGACAGTGTTGGCGATGCACTCGTATACCCAATGTCAATTAGAGCGGAGCCTCGAATTGGTGCGATCGAGACGTTTTTTAGCAACAGGTCAACTGCAAGCTTCTCGCGCTTTAATCTTTGCTGGGCGTTTAGTGGTCTACTCGAACTTACGGTGGCAAATACATCGCCGTCTGGATTTGCTCCATGGGCTTCAAAAAAGTCTTGATTGGTTGAAAGTCGCAGTTGACGAGCAACGCGTTCAGCGAGAGAGCGCGCCTGCAATAGCGAGTATTGTGTCTGGTAGAACTCCAAATCTCGGCCGGCATCAGACGGTTCTAGACCTTGAACGTTTGTTATCTGTTTTTGGTCGCGGCTGATCTCAATCCTAGCGGTCGAACTATATTGTGGCGTAGCCAGCAACGTCACGACCAACCCAAGGGCTAAGCTTGTCAAAACGATGCCAAGTATCACGAACTTCCATCGCAGCAGAATCTGCCAGTATTGAAGCAATATCGGAGGTGCGATGCCGACCTGCTCCCCTCCTCTCAGTTCTGCTATGCCGCTGGAAGCTGAAGCGGCAGACGTAGATTGCAACATTCCGTAATTGTCCCAATGTCTCATAAGTTCACATCGAATGATTGGAAATCAACCGAACCATGCGCGGATTTCGTGTGAACGCCGCTAGCTCAAAGTTAAAACCACTTCCACAACTTTCCCATTTCTTGGGTCAAAATGTTATCAGCAAGCACTTCCGGTTGTAATGATCGTTATCTCACCATAGAAACCCGGATCACCTTATCAAGATTCGGCGTTCCCTTGTCCCAGGCACTTTCTCACCCAAAATGGCCATCAATTCATTTTTGGCTACTGTCCATATTTTTGGTAATCGTCTTCGTGACAGGGGGATCCGCGCGAAACGATGTAAAGTCGCTAATCGTTTTAACGCCCATATCGTTTTTCATGTGTGCGTTGGCCGCTATGACGTTGCGGAGCGAACATTTGCGCAGCCATCTGTTTCTAATATCCGCGTCCGGGGCCGTGATGTTCTTTCCATTAAGTCATCTGCTCCCTCTTCCGCCCAGCTTGTGGCAATTGCATCCGGTATACACCGACATTGAACCGATAAAGGCACTGCTCGATGTTGACAAGGAATGGCGCCCTTGGACGGTATCATACACTGGCGGTTTTCAAACGGCAGTTTCGTTTGCTACGCCATTGGCGGTTCTCCTTTTTTGTATCCAACTCCAAGAAGAGGACAGAATGCGCCTCTTGCCTCTCGTTATTGGCTTGTCCACAATTTCGGGACTGATCGGTCTTCTACAAACACTGGGCGATCCGATCGGGCCGTTATATATTTATCGAATTACAAACGAAGGTTCGGCCGTAGGCCTTTTTGCCAACCGCAATCATGCGGCCACATTGCTGGCATGTCTTTTTCCGATGCTTGCTGTATATCCGTTTTTAACGAGAGGTTCGGGAAATGACAAACGCCGCCGGTTGCTGTGGTCATTTGTCATAAGTCTTGTTCTTGTTCCCTTAATTTTGATCACCGGCTCCCGTTCAGGGTTAGTCATTGCTATTATCGGGTTGGTTGGAGGAGCTCTTTTGTATGGACAGCAGGACCATGAGCGCCGAATCCTCGACCGTTCCACAGCAAAAATGGCGGTCGTACGTTTGGCAGCAGGTGTCACTATCTTCGGTCTCGGGATCATTACTGTAATTCTGTCACGGGCTGAGGCTGTAGAACGTTTCTGGATGCAGGACGGGGGCGACAACAGGGCTGATTTTTTAGCTGTTTCGAGCGACATGTTCAGCCGTTACTTTCCATTGGGTTCGGGCTCGGGGTCATTTGTAGAAATGTATCAGTTTTCCGAGCCGGCACGCCTCCTTGATCCAACCTACCTAAACCGAGCTCATAATGACTGGGCAGAAATCTTGGTGACCTTGGGAATTCCCGGATTAGCGATAATCTTAAGTGCTATTGGCACTTACTGCTGGCGTACATACCATATTTGGCGACATGGAGGGGCGTCAAGACGACCGACCGTTCTGGCTCGCATGGCCGGCGTGACAATTGGCATGATCTCACTAGCGAGCTTCTTTGATTACCCGCTTAGGACGCCAATTATGCTCTCAATCTTCGTCATATTCTTATTGTGGTTTGTTGGTGAGCAAGCACCTACTCCGGAGCCCGCTTCCTGACAATTATCTCTGTTTTATGACGACTCTCCTGGCCGGCCTTGCCATAAGGATTGGCTATCACCAATGTTGTCTTACCTCCCCAAGGCAGATATTCCGGATTACGTTACCATCTAAAAAATTCTGACCGCGATAAGCAGTGTGGCAGGAGTAAGTGCGAATGCCCAATAAATGATCAATCCTTGTGGCCATCCAAACTTGTCTTGAAGATGGTGATGTAGGTGATTTCGATCAGCAGACATAGGTGACCGGCCTTCGCGAAGTCTTGTAAAAGTAAGCCGAAATGAATCAAATACCGGAACCGCGAACAAAGCCACCAATTCATCCGCAGAAATGGCGCGTAACATGTAAGTCCCCGGCGTATTATAGACCATGATCGATAGCAGTCCTATTGCGCAGGCAATGGCGTAGGCACCCCCATCGCCTAGAAAAAGTCGTCCTCTCAAGTTAAATACGAATAGAATGGCCAGGCTCAAGACCATTAGCGCAATGAGCGGCAAAAGCGGTTCGGCCGCTCGCATTGCAAGTATCCCAAGCCATCCTAGCGACAAGCCCAAGACCAGGCCATTTTTGCCGTCTGCCATATTGATGGCATTGATGAGGCCAACACAACATACTGAGGTGAAAATGACTGCAAGCCACCATGTGCCTAAACCTAGAGTGAATCTGGGGATGGCAAAATCCAACACCCTGACATTAAATGTGGGGTCAAACGTTGCTGCCGAAGCGAATGTCAAAAAGGAAATCAACAAGCGCAACCGCGGCGACAGCGAATGCCGATCGTCTGCCAGCCCCACAAAAGCCATCACTGCAACACAGGTGAGCCAAATCAATAACGTGCCAGTCCAACGATCTGAAAGAGCGAATAGGACATAGAGCAACGAGAACGGAATAAATGCGAACAGCACGACAATGCCGCCCATAAGCGGAGTCGCAAGCTTGTGTTGCTTTCGCCCTTCAGGAACATCCATTAGCTTGAAGAAATTACCTAGGACCTCAGCATTAAGACACAATAGCAACGCTACCAACGCGCAAGCACAACTTAACGCAAGGTACATAATAGAAGCCATAATGTTCTGATATTCCATTCGCGAAGACTGTCGCTGATTTCGGAGCGGGATAGAAGCTGTACGACTTTAGGTCTACAGTTTATTGCAGAATTTCTCGATTTCGGAAGACGAACGCGCGCGGAACATCATGTTCCCCTGAAGATCAAATTCAGCCTAGACGCAGTCATGATGAACTGCGCTTAACCGACTTGCTACTCAAAAAATTAACCCCCCTCCACCATTCTTCCCTAACCGCGCATGGTTATTTCGCATTTTCCATACGCCAACGAGCAAAGATATCGGAGGAAATATGTCGCCAGATGCTGCACTTGTCGTTTTCACATCGCTCGGCTTTGCATCGATTTTTCTGGCGCTGGTCATCGGTATAACCGGGCATGAACCGGCCGATCTTGTGACCGGCATTTCCAACATGACGCCATCGGCCCGGCGCCAGGCGCAGTTTGAGCAGCTCGACTATATGACGCGCATCGCGGACGAAGCGATCGAGGCGCGGCGGTTGGGCAAGCGCGCACCTTTCACCCAGGACAGTTTCTAAACTTCACATTCGCGCCGACAATCTCTGGTCCCGCGCGTTTAGCGGCCGTGCCTCGCCCCCCCGGCACGGCCGCTTTTCTTTGGCCCGAGTCCTAATTCTCTTGACCGACCTCGCCATCGGGCCTGCCCCCACGCGGGGGTGGAGCGGGGCGTTCCGCGCGCGGTGCCCGCATAGGACGCGGCGCGGGTGCTTCTGATTGCGCGCCTGCCGCAGGCGATGGCTGGGGCAAGGCTTGCCGATACATGCGGCCTTCACCGCGCATGCGCTCGCCGCGGCCGTCCCGGCGCATAGCAGGCCGATCGGGCTGCGGCGTCGGAGCAGCATTCACGCCTTCACCGCCGCGCCAGTTCCCGCGTCCATCGCCATCACGGTTACGCCGACCATAGCCGTCGCCGCGCCCGCGTCCCTGAACCACGTCGGGATTGGGAACAGGCACGGCATCGGCGCCCCGGCCATCGCCACCGCGCCATTGATCGTTACGGCCCCGTCTGCCCTCGCCCCGGCCGCGGCGGTAATCGTCACCGTCGCGCACCCGGCCGCCATTGCGCTCAGGCCAGCCTATCGCCCCGGGCGTAGCGTTATCGGTATAACTGCGCCCGCGTCCGCGATGATGGTCGCTATCGCGATGCCGACCGCGGTTTTCGCGATACCAATGATGTCGCTTTTCGCCCCAATAGCGCCGGTGATGGTCGCGCATCGGGTGGCGGCGCCCGTAATTGTCGAAGAGATAATAGCCATAGCCCGGATACCAGTAGCTGTCATACCAGCCCCCGCCAAAGCCTATGTTATAAAAGCCGCTGCGATAATCGCAGTCATAATAGCTGTCATAACCGCCATAGGGATCGCAGTAATAATCGTCATAATAGCCATCGCTGGCATAGCCCAGACCGACGTCATAGACGCAGCCAGACAAACCAAGTCCCGCCGTGGCCATTGCCGCCATCCGAAACAATGTCTTCCCGCCGAAATTCTTCATGCCATGCACCCCATTTTGCCAAGCGGTTTGGGCTTCGGTTAATCGATTCGGAGCCACGTTTTACCGCTCCTTCACGATTATGGTGCATCGGTTGAATTGTAAGTGAATATCTTTGTCTGCTCCCGTTCAGGAAGGGTCAACCCGTTCCGGCCCCTTGCACGCTACTGACATAAGTGGCAGTAAGCTTTAACCGGACGATTAAAAGGATAACCTGATGGCCCTTGCCCATAGCGAAGCTGCCAACCCGCATTGGGTGCCGCGCAAGACAATCGGCGATTTGTCGCACATTCCGGGCGAGAACGGTCCGCCGATCATCGGAACGACCTTTCGGGTTCTTCGCGACCCGCCTGGCTATGGGAAGCATATGGTCGACACCTATGGCAAGGTATTCCGCACCAACGCCTTTGGTAATCCGACCGTGTCGATGGTGGGCGCCGAAGCGAACGAGCTGATGCTGTTCGACCGCGACCGGCTGTTTTCTTCGGAGCAAGGCTGGGGGCCGGTGCTGAACCTGCTCTTCCCGCGCGGGCTGATGCTGCTCGATTTCGACCATCACCGCATGGACCGCCGCGCGCTGGGCATCGCGTTCAAGCCTGAGCCGATGCGCGCCTACACCCAGGACATGAACCGGATTTTTGCCGAGCAGCTCAAAAACTGGCGCGGCGACATGCTGTTCTATCCGGCGATCAAGCAGCTGACCCTGGATGTTGCGGCGGAGAGCTTCCTCGGCATTCCGCTTGGGCCGGAAGCGGACAGGATCAACAAGGCCTTTGTCGACATGGTGCAGGCCTCGGTCGCGCCGATCCGGGCGCCGATTCCATTCACCTCCATGGGCCGCGGCGTTGCCGGCCGCAAATATCTGATCGACTATTTCGGCCCACAGATCGCCGAGCGCCGCCGCAACGAGAACCGGCAGGATATGTTCAGTCAGTTCTGCCGTTCGAAACGCGAGGATGGCGAATATATGTCCGACGGCGAGCTGATCGACCATATGAACTTCCTGATGATGGCGGCGCATGACACAATAACTTCGTCGGTGACCTCGATGATCTGGTATCTGGCAAAACATCCCGAATGGCAGGAAAAATTGCGCGAAGAGTGCCTGAGCGTCGCACCCGCCGGGTCGAACATTTCCTTTGCCGATTTGGACAAGTTCGAGCTGACCGAATATGCCTTCAAGGAATCGCTGCGGCTGATCTCGCCCGTCCCGTCGATTCCGCGCCGGGCGTTGCGCGATTTCGAGTTTATGGGCTATCACATCCCCAAAGGCACCGCAGTCAGCATCAGCCCTTCCTACGTCCATGTGATGGAGGAATATTGGCCCGACCCGATGACCTTCGATCCCATGCGGTTCACACCGGAAAATTCGAAAGGCCGCCACAAATATGCCTGGGTCCCCTTCGGCGGCGGCGCGCATATGTGCCTGGGGCTGCATTTTGCCTATATGCAGATGAAGCTGTTCATGCACCATCTGCTGACCAGCGTGCGCGTCGAGATTGCCGATGGCTATGAACCGGAGTGGCAGCCCTGGCCGATACCGAAACCAAAGGATGGTTTGAAGGTGCGGTTCACGCCGCTCTGACGGGCGCGCAATTGTATAAAATCGTCAAAGTTGACGCTAAGTTGGCACGTAGAATGCTGTTCGGAGCTGGCCGACAATGATGCCCTCGACCAAGGCAATATACCGATTTCGAATCCGATTCTGACAGGGCAAATCCAACATTGCAAGCGTGCCGCGATGCCCTAAAGGTTGCCGCCGTCGCATGGCCTTTGTTCAAGAATCAGATTGGGAGGCCGGTGAGCTTCGGCGGCGGGGATATGGTCTGGCCATCGCGCTGTTGCTCGAAGCATTGTTCATTATCGCAATCTTGTCGCTGAGCATGCGCTCGGCCGGGCCGGAGAGCGGGAAGCGGGGCCTGAGCACCTTTTCGCTCAACGCCGAATCCGATTCCAGGGCGGCGGACAAACAAGACACTGAAACGCCCGTGACCAAGGAGCAACAGCGCAACTTTGTGCCACCAATCCCCAAGCCGTTATTGCCGCCGGTCAACCCGGTCGCGGCCCCGCCGCCCAATCCCGATTTCATCAAGGTCAGCAAGTCGGAATTCGACGCGATGGACCTTTCCAAACTCCCCGCCGGCGGCGACACGGGTGCGGGCGACGCCAAGGGCAGCGGTCAGGGCAACAGGGGTCAGATCGGTCCAGGCCTCGGCCCCGGCGGGGCGCAGCTCTACCCGGTGGCGTGGCTGCGCGAGCCTTATGATGCAGAACTCCGCCCCTATCTCGCCGCCGCCCGCAGCGTCCCGAACGGAGCCACCGCCGACATCGCCTGCCGCATGATCGAGAACAACCGCGTCGAAAACTGCCAGATTATCGGCGAAAACCCACGCGGCACGGGACTGGCGCAGGCGCTCCGCAAAGCCGCTTGGCAGTTTCTGGTAAAGCCGCCAAGGATCGACAACAAGCCGCAGCTTGGCGTGTGGGTGCGGATCCATTTCGATTTCGGGGTGAAGGAGGTTGAGGGGGATGGGGTGCCCCAATAACGTGCCCTAGGATCCTGCATCGACCTCGCTGGCGTTGCGAAGCAGTTTGTAACCGCACACGCAGAGAGCCAGCATAATCAAATTGCCCACAGCGTCGAGCAGGATGAGTTCGTTGAACAACGGGTCGACGAAGTAGAACCACCAGTCAAAGGCGAAAAACGGCAGAAGCGCCAGACCATAGGCCAGATAGGTTGTTCGCGTGAAGACAGAGAACCAGACAAATAATCCTGCCAGGCAGGCTTGCGCGCCAAAGGCCCCTATGGCCACACGCATCGGCATGGTGAAGGCCTGATGTTCGGGCAATATCGTGAGTTGGACCACGGACATTGGCGAAACAAGGCACCAACCGCCCAGAATCAGGAACACGAGCGCTATGAACCGCTGGATTAGCTTTGCTTTGCGAAATGAATCGATATTTTCGGTCATGTTTTTCTCCATGTCGATTGCGTTATTCTGATCAAAGTGGGAGCGCGTGCAGGTCAGGCGCGAAGCGGCGGCGTGCAATGCCGGACAGATTCATGGCGAGCATGGTCCTGGCATGGTGCGTGTGCCCGATGGAGAGAAGCGCAGCATTGCGAACAGCCCGCAGCACCGGCGACCTTAGCGTTGCGGCCTTGGTCAGTCGGCCTGCAAGCGCGAGGACCTTGGCGGCTGCCGGCCGCCGATATGCCTCATAGTTATCGAGTATGGCATCGGGCGCGCCATTGCCGATGACCCGCACCAGCATCTGGCCAAGGGTAAAGGCGTCGACCAGCCCGGTGTTCATGCCCTGGCCTCCGGCGGGACTATGCACATGTGCGGCATCGCCCATCAAAAGGAGCCGTCCCGCCCGATAATGCTCGGCCAGGCGGTGGTGAATGTGAAAGCGGCTGCTCCATTCCATCCTTTCGATCCGGACGGGGCGCGTGGCAGGTCCGCGGTCGTTCAGGATGGATTGCATGAAATCGAGACCCGGGAGGTCGTCGGCCTGGTCGACCGCCGCCACCAGCCGGAACTTGCCGTCAGGTAGCGGAGCGACCACCAGCATCCCCTGCTCGGCAAGAAAGAGTGAAACTTCGCGCCGCTGTTCCGGCCAATCGGCGACGATGTCGGCCAACGCAAAGGTTTCCGCTAGCTGCGCTCCGTCGAACTTTATGCCAGAGGCTTTGCGGACAAGGCTGTGCATACCGTCGGCGCCAATTGCATATTGGGCGCGCACGGTAACATGTTTTTCAGCAGAACTGATCAAAGCAGTCACACCAGACGCGTCCGGATTCACACCGACCAACTCAGCGCCGCGCCAAATCTTGCCACCCAATTCGACAAGCCGCCGCTCCAATATATCCTCTGTAATATTCTGCGGAATCATCAGTAACCGGGCAAATCGCGAGGGCAGTTTGCCAAACTCAATCCGCGTCAGTTCCCGTCCACGGTCACGGAAAGTGAAGCGGTCCAGTGCCAGACCGTGCTTCTCAAGATCCTCGGTCACGCCAAGCTGATCGAGCGCCTCGAGCGTATGGGCGTGGATAACTGCGGCTCGGGAAAGGGCGCATCGCTCTGTGGCCCTTTCGATCAGCAAATGAGGGATACCAGCTTGCTGCAAGACAATCGCCAGCGCCAGACCTGTCGGACCTGCACCGGCGATCAATATGGGGGTTTCTTCGGCTTTCATTAGCCCGTTCCTTTCGAATCAACGATTGTTGACTTTTACTATTGGGACTTGCTTTTGTCAACACGCGTTGATATTTGCTGGCCATGACCGATAATGATGCAAGAAAATCCAAGTCGCGACGAACCCGCGAGGCAATTTTCATCGCGGCGCGGCGACGGTTTGCCGCGCATGGCTACGACGGAGCATCGGTCCGCGACATTGCGGCCGACGCAGGGATCGATCCGGCTCTGGTTATCCGTTATTTCGGAAGCAAGGACGCTTTGTTTGCCGAGGCGTCAGATTTCAAACTGGATCTTCCCCCGCTCGACAGTAAAATGCGAGGCCGTGCCGGAGAATATATGGTGCAGAATTTTCTGGATATCTGGGAAGGGCCAGACGCCGGAGGCGCCTTCACCGTTTTGCTCCGCTCAGCGGCTTCCAATGAAGCCGCAGCCGCGAAGCTACGGGAGGTATTTGCCACGCAGGTTATACCCAGCGTGGCCGCATTGGCAGGCACCGAAGGAGCGCAGCAACGGGCAGGACTGATCACTTCCCACATGCTCGGTCTGGCGATGAGCCGCTACATACTGAAATTGCCGCCAGTGGTTTCTATGCCGCCCGAAATGATCGTCACTCATGTCGGGCGAGCAATTCAGATATATCTGGATACGCCGAGCGACCGGCTGTGACTGGGAGCGCGCTAGCTACTTCTTGGATGCAATCCAAGCATCTACCTGCTCTTCCAGCACATCCAACGGCACCGGCCCCGACTTCAGAACCGTGTCATGGAACCCGCGCACATCATATTTCGCGCCCAGCGCCTTTTGCGCCTTGTCGCGTAGCTCGCTGATCTTCAGCCGTCCGACCATATAGGCGGTCGCCTGACCAGGGAAGATGATGTAGCGTTCGATCGCTTTGACGATCCCGCCGGGCGCGTCGGCGCTGTTGTCCTCGACATATTTGATTGCCTGTTCGCGGGTCCAGCGCTTGTGGTGGAGGCCGCTGTCGACCACCAGCCGGATCGCGCGGTGGAGTTCGAGTTGCAACCGCCCGAAATCGCGCGCCGGGTCGGTGTAGAGGCCCATATCCTTGGCGAGCTTCTCCGAATAGAGCCCCCAGCCTTCCGAATAGGCGGTCACGCCGCCGAACTTGCGGAACGCGGGCACATCCTTCAGCTCGGTCTGGATCGCGAGTTGCAGATGGTGGCCGGGGACGCCTTCATGATAGAAAAGCGCATCGACCTCGGTCAGCGGCATGTCGGCCATATTGTAGAGGTTCGCATAATAGGTGCCGGGGCGGGAGCCGTCCGGCGCCGGTCGCTGATAAAAGGCCTTGCCGGCCGATTTCTCGCGGAATTCCTCTACGCGTTTGACCACCAATGGCGCCTGCGGCAGCACGCCGAACCATTTGGGTAGCAAAGGGTTGATCGCATCATAGGCCTTTTGCGTTTCGGCCAGATAGAGCGCGCGGCCTTCATCGGTGTTGGGCGCATAGAATCTGGGATCGGTGCGCATATAGTTGAAATAGGCCTTGAGATCGCCCTTCACGCCCATCTTCTTCTGCACGCTGCGCATTTCATTGTGTATGCGCGCGACCTGCGCAAGACCGAGTTCATGGATCTGGTCGGGCGTCATGTCGGTGGTGGTGTAATTGGCCAGCCGCTCGGCATAATAGCCGGCGCCATCCTTGAAGCGCCACACGCCATCGTCCGTGCTCGCGACCTTCTCCTGCGCTGTCATTTCGGCGATCAGCGCCTCATAGGCGGGCTTGACCGATGCGGTTAGCGCCAGCGCGGCGTCGGCGATCAGCAGGTCTTTCTCGACCTGGCTGATCGCGAGTTTGGTAACCTTGCCCTTGAAATCTGCGAACAGCGGTGCGTCGGGGCCGTCGCCGAACGGCGCGCCGGTGATCACATTGCGGGCGTCGCTTATGACATAGGGGTAGACCCATTTGGGCGGCATGATGCCCTTGGCAGCGCGCGTTTTCGACGACTCGATCGCCTCGTCCATCAGCGACCCGAGACCGTAGAGGCGGCGGATATAGGCCCGGGCGTCGGCCTTGCTGTCGATGCGGTGGATGTTGATGAGAAAGGCAGGAATCTGGCTCTGCGCGCCATTCATCTGATCGAAGACATAGCCATAGTCATTATATCTATATGCCGCATTGGCGCGTTCTGCCTGCTTTTCGAAAAGCCGGAAGGACAGCGCGTTTTCCGGCGACAGCTTTGCCGGATCGAAACGTGCGCGCAGCTCCTTCAGCGCCGACTGGTTCGCGGCATTGGCCCGCGCCGCGGCGGCGTCGGAAAAATCGTCCCACCGGCCATAATCGGCATCCTTGATCCCGCGAAAGGATTTGCTGAGCGGCGACCGGGCAAGCTGCTCGGCATCCTGTTCCTCGAAAAAGGCCTTTATCGCCGCATTCTGATCGGTCTCGACGGTGGCTGTCGCTGCGGTGGTCTGGGCGAAAGCGGGGGTGGCAACACCGGCCAGTGCTATGGCCAGCAGGGATAGGGTTGTTTTACGCATGGAGCTCTCCTGTTGATGCGGAGGGTTTACCAGCGATGGGTTCAAGGTGAAGAGAGAATGGCGCCCCTTGTCGAAACGAACCTGGCCTTGGTCGAACGGGTGCGGTCAGCCACTGTTGCGCAGCGCCGTCGCGATAGCGTTGATCGTAAGCTGGATGCCCTCGCCTATGCGCTCGTCCGCCTCACCCGCACGGTGGCGTTTCATCAGCTCGATCTGGAGCAGGTTCAGCGGCTCGATATAAGGCAGCCGGAGGCGGATGGAGGCGGCAAGTGCCGGATGGGCTTCGAGCAGATGGTTCTGACCCGTGGCGGCGAGCAGCGATTCGCGCGCCTGGTTCCAGCCGGTCTTGATGCGACCGAACAGTGTGTCGGCAAGTGCGCGGTCCTCGACCAGATCGGCATAATGCGCGGCGATGCCCATGTCGCTCTTCGCCAGCACCATTTCCATATTGGCGAGGATCGTCTGGAAATAGGACCATTCGCCCGCCATCGCCCTGAGCAGCCCCTTATCGGCAAAACCCGCGAAGGCCTGCCCCGTGCCGAACCAGCCAGGCAGCATCACCCGCGCCTGCGCCCAGCTGAACACCCAGGGTATGGCGCGCAAATCTTCTATGCGGTCCGACGCCGTGCGGCTCGACGGGCGCGAGCCGATTTTGAGCGTCGCGATCTCATTGATCGGCGTCATCTGGCGGAAGAATGGCCGAAACCCATCAGTGCCGTAGACCAGGTCGCGATAATGGCCAAAGGCGCTGGCCGACAGCTCCGTCATCGCAGCCTTGAAGCGAGCGGCGTCCGCCTTGGCGAGCGGATCGCTGGAGAGCGTCGCCAGTATCGTTGCAGAGGCCATTGTTTCCAGACTGGTGACCGCATTGTCGACCGTGCCATATTTGGCCGCAATGACTTCGCCCTGTTCGGTGATCCTGATGCGTCCTTGCACCGTGCCCTCGGGCTGCGCGAGGATGGCGCCGAAGGCCGATCCACCCCCGCGCCCCACAGCGCCGCCGCGCCCATGGAAAAGCTGCATCGCGACACCCGCTTCGGCAAAGACAGGGGCGAGCGCGCCCGAAGCTTCGTACAATTCCCAGGTCGATGTCAGATAGCCGCCATCCTTGTTCGAATCCGAATAGCCGATCATCACTTCCTGATGCCCCCGGGCCTTGGCCAGTGCGCGCATCTTCGGGATGGCAAAGAAGGCACGCATTGTCTGGGGCGCTGCCTGCAGGTCGGCAATGGTTTCGAACAAAGGCACCGACATGATCGTCGCGCTGGGCGTTCCATCCTCGGCGACGCGATAGAGCCCCGCCTGCTTGAGAAGCACATAGACTTCGAGCATGTCGGAGACGCTCTCGGTCTTGCTGATATTGTAGGTGGTAATCGCGCCGCGACCGAAATCGGCCTGCGCCCTGGCAGCGGCACGGACGATCGCGAGTTCCTTGGCCGTTTCTTCGCTGTAACTTGTCCATTCGCCGGCGAGGGGGCGATTGTGCGAGAGTTCTGCAACGAGCAGTTCAAGCCGTGCGGCCTCGTCAAGACTTGCATAGTCGGGCGCGACACCGGCGGTCTTGAACAGCTCCGCAATCACGCGTTGATGGACATCGCTATTCTGCCGTAAGTCGAGCGTTGCAAGGTGGAAGCCGAAAATCTCGACGCCGCGGATCAGGCGGCCCAGCGCGCCTCCGCTCGACAGAGCGCCATCGCCATCGCTGGCTAGCCCCGATGCGACGGTAACCAGATCGGCGCGCAGCTCATCCGGTCCTGCATAAGGTTCGCCCGACAGGCTGGATGGCCGCGGCGGCTGGTCGCCGATCAATTTCACATGCGTTGCCGCCAGGCGCGCATATATGCCCGACAGCGCCCGGCGATAGGGCTCGTCGGCGCGGCTCGGCGCCGTATCGCCGCTTTTCTCCGCGAGTGCCAGAACCGCTTCCGGCGTTTCGCTCATGGCACTTGAAATCGAAATTTCGGCGCCGAGCCTGTGAATGCTTTCGAGATAATGCCGGATCGCCGTGCCACCATCGCGCGCTATGGCGTAGCGCAGCGTGTCGGCATTCACAAAGGGGTTGCCATCGCGGTCGCCACCGATCCAGGTGCCAAGCCGGACGAAACCCGGCGGTCTTGCACCCAGTGCCTTTTCCCATCGCATATAAAGCTTTGGCAAAGCGGTGAGGAAGACCTCCTGCATATAGGCGCGGGCATTCTCGATCTCGTCCGCGACAAACAGCTTTTCGCGGCGCAATGGGCGGGTTTGCCAGAGCAGTGCGATCTGCCGGTAGATCGCGGCGTCTATATCATCGCCGTCGGCTGTGACGACCTGCCCCTCATCGCGCATCGCCATGAGCGCGGCGATCCGGTTCTTGTGGTCGATGATGCTCTTGCGGCGAACTTCGGTCGGGTGCGCAGTCAGGACGGGGACGATGAGGCTGCCCGCCAGCATCTCCATCACAGTCTCGGGGCTGGTGCCTTCTGCCTTCAGCCGCGCGATGGCCTCGGCAACGGTCGCCCCTTCCTCATGCGCCAGCCCCTGCCGGTCCTCGGCAAGGTTGGCCAGTAACGAGAAAAGCATGAAACCGCGTACGAAGTTGAGCGTGTCGTCGAGCGAAAGTGCCCCGAGCCCCCGGTCGCTGGCCTCCGCGCCCTCGATACCACGGAAGCGGTCCACGCTGGTCGACCGGATATATTCGGTCTGGCGAAAGAGCTTTTCACCGCCATAGGCGCGGATGACATCGCCGAGCATCCGGCCGAGCAGGCGGACATCGGGGTTTTGCGAAATAGGTTGCGCGTTCGGGCCGTTCATCAGGCGCTTTTGTGCACTGCAACAGCTTCTGGCGCAAGAAAATGCGCCCCAGCCCGCAAGTGAATAGCTATTCCCCGATCAATCGCGACAGTCGCTCAATCTCGGCATTTTGCGCGGCAACGGTGTCTGCAATGGGCTTCTGCGCTTCGGTCAGTAACGGCACCAGATTCGAATCCCGATCCCCCTCCACGGCAATCAGCGCGTCGAACTCGCGCACCACGGCGACCGAATCGGCACGGGCCTTGTCCAGGCGGGAGAGCCGAAGATGTGCATTCACCCAGGCCTCGGTGCCGGGCACGCTCCCTGCGGCACGCGACGCGAGTGCCTGAACCGATGGCAGATCCCTGTCAAAAGCGGCCCGTGCTGACTGGTGCCGCCTGTCCAGGGCATCGACCTGCGCCGCCAGTTCCGCTGGCAGGACAACGGGTGCAGGCGGCGGCGCTTCGGGCGTGGCAATCGGGTTCTTGCTCTCATACGGTCGCCGCTCGAGCGATGGAAATTGTCCCTCGGCTGTACTGCAGGCCGAAAGCAGGATGAGGGATATGAGGCATGGCGCGATGTGGCGTAAGGACATGGGCTCTGTCTAAGCCCGCCCCCGGGGCTTCGCAATAGCCCAGAGAAACGCCGAAAAAGGCGGGAAAAGGCGTTGACAGCAAGGAATTCCTGGACTAGCTGCGCCCATTCTTGCGTGGCCTGTCGGGATTCGCCGATTGTTATCACGCGTGAGCAACCGCGCTTCACAAGGGCGCTAAGCTGTAGAAACGGATGAGTTAAAGCCATGTTCGCAATCGTGCGCACAGGCGGCAAGCAATATCGCGTCGCCGCCGGAGACAAGATCGCAGTTGAAAAACTGTCTGGTGAAGCGGGTGACAAGGTATCGCTCGGCGATATCCTGCTGGCCGGCGATGGCGACAAGCCCGCCGATGTGAACGGCCTGACCGTTTCTGCCGAAATCATCGCGCAGGAGCGCGGCGAGAAGGTGATCGTTTTCAAGAAACGTCGCCGCCACAATTACCGCCGCAAGCAGGGTCACCGCCAGTCGCTGACACTGCTGCGCATCCTGGCCGTCGGCAAGGAAGAGAAGAAGGCTGCTGCCCCCAAGGCTGAAAAAGCCGAAGCTGCACCTGCTGCTGACGCAGCTCCAAAGAAAGCCGCTGCGCCCAAAAAGGCCGCAGCCAAGAAAGAAGCCTGAGCGGCAACGCTCTGAGTAGGAGTTCAGACCATGGCACATAAAAAAGCAGGTGGTTCGTCACGTAACGGTCGCGATTCGGCGGGCCGCCGTCTCGGCGTGAAAAAATTCGGCGGCGAAAGCGTTATTGGCGGCAACATTATCATTCGCCAGCGCGGGACCAAGGTCTATCCCGGTGCCAATGTCGGCATCGGCAAGGACCACACCCTCTTTGCGCTGACCGATGGCCGCGTGCGATTCCACGCCGGCAAGCTCGGTCGCAAATATGTGTCGGTGGATATGCCGGCCATCGCAGCCGAATAATAACGGACAATCGATGACGGGTTGTCCAGGAGGATGACCCGGAAATCGCGCAAAGCGGTTTCGAACCAGAACAGGGAGACGGGTCGCCCCGCCTCCCTTTCTTCTTGCCTCTTTCTCCCTGTTTTCTGCCTCATTCGGGGCCACGGTGTAACAGGACTGTCGTTTTGCTCTGCAAAAGGCAGTCGCATGAACGGAGAGAAACAATGTTCGCAAGAACAGAAAGATTATTACTGCGGCCAAGCTGGCCCGAGGACGCGGCCGAACTGCATGCTGCGATCGCCGATGAAGGCATAGTGCGCAACCTGGCGCGTGCGCCATGGCCTTATACGGTCGAAGAGGCTGTGCGCTTTGCGACGCTGGAGCATGATGAAAACTACCCTGCTTTCCTGCTGATGTTGCGGACTGACAGTGCGCCGCGATTGATCGGCGCGTGCGGACTTGGCGAAGTTAATGGGGAGGCCGAACTGGGTTACTGGATCGCCAGACCCTATTGGGGCCTGGGTTTTGCCAGCGAAGCAGGCCGCGCGGTCATCGACATTGCCAGAGCAATCGGCCATCGCAAGCTTCTATCGGGCCATTTTACCGACAATCCGGCATCAGGCAGGGTGTTGCGTAAACTCGGTTTCAGAGCCACCGGCAGGACCGAACAACGCCATAGTGCGGGCCGGGGAACCAGCGTTCCCTGCGCGCTTTATGAAAGGTCGCTGGAAGGGTCTGGCGAAGATTATGTGCCCATGGCCCGGCCACCGGCACATAGCATCCGGGAGCACTTTGAATCGTTGCAGGCGGCTTAAGCCGCTGCCTGCAACGCTGTTGCGACTATGGACGGGGTTGTCGCATAGCCTGCACGCCGTGCAGCGATTGTCGCCAGATCTGCTTCGCCTTGGGCCAGCAGGAGTCGGTCGTCCTTGTCCCACGGGTGATAGTTCGGACGGAAAAATGCTGCCCATGGCGCCAGTACGTTGCGGCCGATGCCGCCGCGGCCAAATCCGGCGCGCATGATTTGCTTCAGCGACCAAAGAAAGGCGTGCCCATCCTGTCGCAACAATTCGATCTGGCCCAGCGTCCGGTTGATGAAGAAGCTGGTGGTGACCGCCAGCATGAAAAAGCTTCGCCAGGCATAGCGTCGCAGCGGATTCCATCCGTTTGTAGCATGGTCCCACACATCGTAGGCGACGCCCTTGTGCTCGACTTCCTCGACCGCATGCCACAGCCATAATTCCAGCATATCGTCATCCACGCCCTCAAGATGATGGCGGTTCTTCAGTAGCTCCGCGGCGATGATGGCGGTGAAATGTTCGATGCACATCGTCGCCGTCAGCTTGACGGTATCGCTTGCACCAGCGAAGAAGGACACAAAGGCACGAATTTTCCGGTCGAGCGGTTCTATGTCATAGCCCATATCGGTCAGCGCCCGGTTCATCGCAACATGCTCGCGGCTGTGGTCGGCCTCCTGCTCGATGAAAGCCTGAACATCAGGCCTTAGCGCATCCGGAACCCTGCCAACCCAAGGCACCAGACTGCGAATCATGAAGGTTTCGCCATGCGGAAATACCGCAGACAGCGCGTTGAAAAAGGCGGACGCATAGGGATCCTGCCGGACCCAGTGACGTTCCGTTACCGCACCGGTCGCAGCACGAAAGTTGCGGGATACGATGCTCGGTCGGGCATCGGTCGGTACGGTGGTCTGGGTCGCATCCATGCCACCCAAATAATCGGCTCGCATGAAATTCCGTTTAATGCCATTGGTTAACGCAGCATAAGGAGTATAAATATCCCTTGATTATTATGCGGTTGCGGCGTTTAGGCAGTTAAAACAGGCAAGGGCGGAATGTTCCGCCCGACGGTTGACCTTTATTGCCGAAAGCCGGATAGTTGCCGACGATGAAAACAGAAAATTCAAAGGTCGTGAACATCAAGGATGCAGCAATACCGCGCCGGTTGAGTCCGGAAGCGAGCCGGATGGCAGCGCTGGAAGCGGCGCGGGAGCTCTTGCTGGAAGCCGGACCCCAGGCGGTGACGCTCAAGGCTGTCGCCGGACGGATTGGGCGCACCCACGCCAATCTGTTGCACCATTTCGGATCGGCTTCCGGTTTGCAGCGCGATCTGGCCGCCTATATGGGAAACAGCATCTGCTCAAAAATTGGCGAGGCCGTCATGCAGATGCGCGGCGGCGTGGTAACACCGGATGAGCTTGCCGACCTGATTTTCGATCATTTCGACCGCGAGGGCGCGGGGGCGCTGGCATCGTGGATGCTCCTTTCAGGCAACGAAGATGCCCTCGATCCCATAGTCGAGGCGATTCACAAGCTGGTCGACGACATTGCCGAGGAAGGGCATGCCGACAGGTCGCTTCACGAACTGACGCTGGAGATGGTATTGATGGCACTGGGCGATGCGCTGCTTGGCGGCCCATTGTCGGCATCGCTCGGCCTGCCGCGAGAGGCTGGACGGCAGATCGCCGGCCGGAAACTGGCCGCATCCTTTGCCGAGTGGCAGGCGCGCAGCCATCCCCCGACATAAATTGCTGGCACGCGGCCACACAGCCAATTATATCGTGGCAGTCCGGGGCCTTAGCTCAGTTGGTAGAGCGCGTCGTTCGCAATGACGAGGTCAGGGGTTCGACTCCCCTAGGCTCCACCAGCGCCATAATATCCGCGATACCAGTCGGCAAAGCGCTGCAATCCCTCGGCCAGCATCACCTTAGGCCGATATCCAGTCAGCGCATGCAGCTTGGAAACATCGGCATAGGTGGCCGTCACATCGCCGGGCTGCATCGGGCGCATGACCTTGACCGCCTCCCGACCAATGGCTTTTTCGAGCGTTTCGATCATCTCCATCAGTCCGACCGGGTGACTGTCGCCGATATTGAGTACACGATGCCCGCCACTGCCCGGCGGATTGTCCAGCGCACCGATAATGCCATCCACGATATCGTCGATATAGGTGAAATCGCGCGCCATCTGTCCGTTGCCGTAAACCTCGATCGGTTCCCCTTTGAGAATTTTCTGGGTGAAGCTGTAATAGGCCATATCGGGCCTGCCCCACGGCCCGTAGACCGTGAAGAAGCGCAAACCCGTCTGCCGAAAACCGTACAGCTTTGCATATGACTGGCTCATCAGCTCGCAGGCGCGTTTTGTGGCGGCATATAGCGACACCGGATCGGTCGCCGGTTCGTCCTCGGTGAAGCCCGCACCTCCCATCGGCTTGTCGCCGTAGACGGAACTGGATGAGGCATAGACCAGATGTTCGAAATTGGGTGCATGACGGCAGGCCTCCATCACCGACAGATGCCCCGCAAGGTTCGAGCGTTGGTAAGCGAAGGGATTTTCCAGGCTGTAACGCACCCCCGCCTGCGCCGCGAGGTGGACGACGCGAGTGACCTTATGATCGCGCACCAGTGCCGCCATTTTTTCGGCGTCGGCGATATCCATGCGTTCGAAGGCAAAGCTGTTAATGCCATCGAACGTGGCAAGCCGCGCCTCTTTCAACGCGGGGTCGTAATAATCGTTGACGATATCGACCCCGATCACCCGCTCCCCACGCGCCAGCAGGCGGTGCGCAACAGCATGGCCGATAAAGCCGGCGGCGCCGGTAACTATGACGGGAGCAGTCATGACACTTGCATGTTCCTTTCGACCCGCCCCCAATAGCTTGGCTATGCCGACCGCGAAATAACCGATTTCAACTGTTTAAGCTTCGGTGTCACAACCGGAATTGTCAGCATGGTGCTGCCGACCGCCATCAACAGGAGTGCGGTGAATGCCTCGTTGGTGATGATCTGCTTGTCGAGCAGGATATTGGCAAAGATGATCATGATCAGCGCCTTGGTCTGGAGCAACCAGCCGATCAATGACGCCTCGCCCTTCTCCCATTTCAGGATACGCCCCGCCAGATGGATTCCCGCGAGCTTCCCTGTAACCGACGCGAAGAGCAGGAGCGCCGCGGCGGCAAACACCGTCACGCCGCCGAGGTCCCAATTGGTGCGAAGACCGGTGCTCAGGAAAAAGACCGGCATGATGGCAAGAAGGACATTGGCCCGGAAATCGTCCATCCGCTTCTGATCGAACCATTTCGCATCGAGGATAGCTCCCGAAAGAAACGCGCCGACCATATAGTGCAAACCGGCCCAATCTGCGGCGAAGCCTGCCGCCGCCAGCCACACCAGCCCGACATACCAGCGGTCGCGTTCGGGAATATTCTGCATCAGCCGGCGGACCAGATAGGCCGCCACGGTGAACATCACAAGAAACGCGCCCTGCCGCCCGATCCGTTCCCAATCCAGCAAAATCAGCGCGAGTACGCCCCAGATCGCCACGTCATCAAGACTGGCATAGCGAAATATCCGTTGGCCGATCGGTTGGCGAAATATCTCGAGTTTTTCCATGAAGAGGATCAGGATCGGAAGCGCGGTGACCGCACAAGCCATGCCGATGCCGATAACCACCTGCCAGTACCGGCCCAGATCGCCGATCCACCCCGAACCCGTTTGCAGCAGGATCAAGGCAGCAGTGCTGCCGAACAGCAGCGGCATGACCAGCGCAAAGCCAGCGGTTACGCCGGTCTCGCGCCGACGCTTCCACGCTTCCGAAAGGTCGAGTTCGATACCGGCAATCCACACAAAGATCATCACCGCCCACCAAGCAACACCGTTCAGCGCGGTGATGACCTCCGGCCGGAAGACAAAGCTGTAATAGTCCGGGAAGACGGCACCCAATATGCCGGGGCCAAGCAATATGCCGCAAACAATCTGCACGACTACCAGCGGCGCATAATATTCGGTGCGGGCCAGCCGCCAGATCAAATAGGGCACCGCGAAGATCAATATCATCGCGATCAGAAATACTTCGGTGACGGTTACATTGGCCAATTGCGCCTCCCCTGTCTGGCAGGGTCGGCTTAGCAAATGACAGGAATTGCGAAAGTGTGAATTCGAATATCAGGCCGCGCGGCGCTGATCGGCTGCCTGTAGCCAGGCACGGGCCTGACGCTGTGCCTCGGCAATCTCACGCGCGGTCATGTCGTCCGAAATATCGGCGCGGCACATCATGGCTGCTTCGCTGCCGTTCAAGGCTGCAAGGTTGAACCATTTATGCGCTTCGATCAGGTTGACTTCAACACCACCGCTGCCGGTCGAATAGGCCATGCCCAGATCGTACAAAGCATCTGCATTGCCCCGCGCCGCGTCGGCGAGGCGGCTCTCCATCAGAAAGGTCGCGCTTTTGAGACTGTTACCCATTTTTCTGCCCCCACATTCCACTGTGTCAGGGCAACTTCGCGGAACATGGATAACAAATGGTTAACGGATTCCGCAAAAACTTCGTCCATTTTGCAACAGGATGCAAAATGCTGTCAGATAGCCATATTATCGATCAGACGGGTTTTCCCAATCTTTGCCGCGGCAAGCAACCGGGCATCGCGGCCATCGAAGTGCGACAATGGTTCCAGCGTAACTGCATCGGCCAGCGCAAAATAATCCACATTGGAGAAACCGGCCGACAGTATCCCGGCCTTGGCAGCGGCCGTCGCATCTTCGACATCTGCACCGCCGCGGATGGCTTTGGCAGCATTTGCAAGCGCCCGGGGCAAAGCAAGGGCAGCCCGCCGCTCATCGGTGCTGAGATAGGCATTGCGCGATGACAGCGCCAGGCCGTCCACATCGCGCACAATCGGCACACCGACGATTTCGAAAGAGAAGTCCAAGTCACGGACCATTTGCCGGATGACGGCGAGCTGCTGGAAGTCCTTTTCGCCGAACAGCGCAACGTCGGGCTGCACCTGATTAAACAATTTCGCCACAACAAGCGCCACGCCATCGAAATGCCCCGGCCGTGCGGCGCCGTCATAACCGGCGCTTGGCCCGCCGACCTGGACCTTTGTCGAAAAACCCGCCGGATAGACCGTCGCGGCACTCGGCGCCCAAAGCAGGTCCACATCTGCCTTTTGCAGCATTTCCACGTCCCGATCCAATGTCCGGGGATAGGCATCGAGATCTTCATTCGGCCCGAACTGCGTCGGGTTGACGAAAACCGAGACAACGACCGCGTCGGCCGAATTTTTCGCAGCATCGACCAGTGCCATATGCCCCGCATGCAAGGCACCCATTGTCGGTACCAGCGCGATGCGGGCCCCTACGTCTCGCAGAGACGCAACATTGTCCCGCAATGAGTCAAGCTGATTGATGATTTGCACGCGCCCGCCGCCTTGTTTAATGGCTCTATCCCGAAGCCTATGAAAGATGCCGGTAGAGCATATCAAGGCAAATATCGAGCAGGGGTAATATTGGGCATATGGCCGGGGCACATCATATCGTTTTTGCCAATGAAAAGGGCGGCACCGGGAAATCGACGACAGCGGTCCACGTCGCGATAGCACTTGCCTCGCGCGGGGCGCGGGTGGCCTGCATCGACCTCGACTCGCGGCAGCGTACGCTGTTCCGTTATCTTGAAAACCGGCGCGACACGATCAAACGCCGCTCGATCAATCTGCCGATGCCCCAGTTCGAAGTGTTCGAACATGATTCGCAGGCCACGTTGGAACGGCAGGTCGAACGGCTGGGGAAGGAGAATGATTTTCTGGTGTTCGACACGCCCGGGCGAGACGACAAATATGCACGGTTCGTCGCCACGCGCGCGAACACGCTGGTGACACCGATCAATGACAGCTTCGTCGATTTCGACCTGATCGGTCAGGTCGACGCGGAGAATTTCAAGGTCCGCCGGTTGAGCTTCTATGCCGAGCTGATCTGGGAGGCGCGCAAGGAGCGGGCGAAGGCCGACGGCGTGACCATCGACTGGGTTGTGGTCCGCAACCGGCTGCACAATATGGAGGCGCGCAACCAGCAGCGCATGACCGATGCCATTGCCGAACTGTCGAAACGCGTCGGGTTTCGGTCGGTGCCGGGCCTCAACGAACGTGTTATCTACCGCGAACTCTTTCCATCGGGACTCACGCTTATCGACAAGGGTCATCTCGGTCAGCTTGCCACGGCCCATGTCGTCGCGCGTCAGGAATTGCGCGAACTGGTGACAGGGTTGGCCTTGCCCGAAGTCAAAAGCGCCGAGCTCGTCTGATGGCTTTGATCATCGCCCTCATCGTCGCAGCCCTGGGCTGGGCGATATGGAAGCGGAAGCTCACAGCCGCGCAACTGCCGCCCATATTATTGGGCATCGCCGGTGCGTTTCTGGCAGCGCGCGGCAATTTGCTGATCGGCATTGCGGCCATCGGTATTGCGGTGACCTGGTATCGGGGAATGACATGGCGACTGTTCGGCACCCGCGCGAAGCAGAGCGACCAATATGCCATCGACAAGGCACGTTTCATGCTTGGCGTCTCGCGCTTCGACAATGCGGAATATATCAGGGAGCGCCACGCCGCACTGATGCGGAAAAATACCGCCGAAACGGGAGGTAGCGAAGAGCGGGCGCGGGAACTAAATGCCGCGCGCGATCTTTTGCTGCAAGATGTCGCGGCACGGTCCCGCCAATCGCCCGACTGATTTTTTCGGAGAACCCCTTTGCCACATAATTTTCACCCCACCTCTTTGCGCGAATATGACATTCGCGGGATCATCGGCGAAACGCTGGGGGCAGAGGATGCCTACGCCATTGGACGTGGTTTCGGCACCTGCCTGATTCGTGCTGGCGGGAAGAAAGCCGCCGTGGGCTATGACGGCAGGGTCAGCTCACCCATGCTCGAAGAGGCGCTGGTGCGCGGCCTGAACGACAGCGGTGTCGATGTCGTCCGCATCGGCATGGGGCCGACACCGATGCTATATTATGCCGAAGCCGTCCTGGAAGATGTGGATGGCGGCATCGAGATAACCGGCAGCCACAACCCAGCCGATTATAATGGCTTCAAAATGGTCCTCATGGGGCGTCCGTTCTTCGGCGCGGATATCCAGAAGCTGGGCAGCATGGCGGCGACAGGGGATTGGGCGGAAGGTGCTGGCACTAGCAAACATCTGGATATCCTCGACCGATATGTGGCCCGCTTGGCCGAAGCAGCGCCGCAAAAGGCGTTCCGCATCGGTTGGGACGCAGGCAATGGCGCGGCGGGACCGGCAATTGAAAAGCTGGTGAAGATGCTGCCGGGTGAGCATCATCTCCTGTTTGTGGATGTGGATGGCCAGTTCCCCAATCATCATCCCGATCCCACCGACCCCAAAAATCTGGAGGATTTGCGCAAGCTTGTCGCGGAGAGAAACCTCGATTTCGGAGTGGCTTTTGACGGCGACGGCGACCGTATCGGCGCGATCGACGGCGAAGGCCGAATCATCTGGGGGGACCAGCTGCTCCAGATTTACGCAGAAGATGTGTTGGCTGAGGTGCCCGGCGCGACGATTATCGCCGACGTCAAGGCATCACAGGCGCTGTATGACCGCGTCGCTGAACTGGGCGGTCAGCCGCTGATGTGGAAAACCGGGCACAGCCTGATCAAGTCCAAAATGAAGGAAACAGGTTCGCCTCTGGCCGGCGAAATGAGCGGGCATATCTTTTTCAAGCATGATTATTACGGTTTTGACGATGCCATCTATGCCGGCGTCCGGTTGATGGCAGCGTCAGCCAAGCTCGGCAAAAGCGTGACCGAATTGCGCTCTGCCATGCCCGAGATGATCAAAACCCCCGAAATGGGTTTTCAGGTGGCCGAAAGCCGGAAATT
>JACVCM010000091.1 GCA_016742125.1 Sphingomonadaceae bacterium
TTATTTCCGTCGCGCCGGCATCGACCAGCGCCTTTGCTTCATCGACCAGCTCGGTCCAGCCGCGAGAGATTTCCGCGCCGCGCGTGTAAGGCACTACGCAATAGGTGCAGAATTTATCGCATCCTTCCTGCACAGTCAGGAAGGCGTTGGCATTTTGCTTGCGACGGGCGGGCAGCTTCGCAAATTTGTCGAGACCGGGAAGATCGAGATCGACCACCCGTTCGCCACGTGCCGCGGCTGCAACCATTTGCGGCATGTTATGATAGGCTTGCGGACCGACGACGATGTCGACCTCGGGCGCACGGCGGCCAATTTCTCCCCCTTCGGCCTGCGCGACGCAGCCAGCGACCGCGATTATCGGGCTGCTGCCATCGTCGCGGCGCAGACGGCCGATTTCGGAATATACCTTTTCCGCGGCCTTTTCGCGGATGTGGCAGGTATTGAGCACGACCAGATCGGCCCGGGCTTTGTCCCCCGCAGCCACCATGCCCTGCGCGGCGAACATTTCGGCCATGCGCTCGCCATCATAGACGTTCATCTGGCAGCCGTAGTTCTTGATCGAGTATGTTTTGGGTTGGGTGCGAGTCATTATTTCGCGCCTATAGGCCCAGTTGCCGCAAATCCCAAGGACGATGCGATCAGCTTGCGTCGTGAAAGATGATGCCCAGCGTCTGCCGCCGTCCCGAGAGGACTGTGCTGACCCCATGCCGCATGGCCGAGCGTGACCATCCATTTGCGCCTTTTCGCGGACGATCCTTGACCGGGATGATGGCGATCTGCCCCTGGGAGGCAGGCACGACTTCGGCGCGGCTTTGCATGCGGGGGCGGTTTTCGACCAGCGTGAGCGCACCACCGCTATAGGCTTCCGGAGGACTAAGCATGATTACCGCCTGCAGGGGGAAGTGGATCGGGCCGTAAAGATCCTGATGCAGGCAGTTATAGTCGCCCTCGCGATAGGAAAGCAGCAAGGGGGTGGGCCGCGACTGGCCAAATGCATGGCAGCGGTCGATGAGCGCACTGTGGCTGGACGGCCAGATATCCTGTTGTCCAAGCCGCTCGGACCACCGGTTGGCGATTTGCGCCAGGTGGGGATAGAGCGCCTCGCGTAGCCGCGCAATGATGGGCGGCAGCGGATAGGCAAAGTAGCGGTACTCGCCCTTTCCGAAACCGTGCCTGGCCATAACAACGGTCGAGCGAAAACCCTCTTTCCGGTCGTAAAGAGCGGCGATCCGGCTGCATTGGTCTGGAGACAATATCGGTGGAGTGAGAGCATAGCCACGCTCGTCGAGCATCTCGGACAGGGCGGACCAATCGAGGGCGTCGATCTGGTTGGAAAGCGAAGTCATGCTGGCTATTAACGTACGGCTGCCTTCAGGTCCTCCCGTTTGTTGCGGTCAAACTTTAATACGCGACATTCTCCATCGCCGTGCCGATGCGCGCGCGGACTTCGGCGGAAATCGCTTTGCGGTCGGGGTAATGCGCCGGGTCGAAAGGGTCGAGGAAGTGCAGCGTCGCAGTGATAGGCTTGAGGTAGCTCAGCAGCCGCCAGAAATTTTCAGTGACCTTCTCCTCGCCGATCCATGCAACGCGCTGCGTGTGGCGGCCGTAGGTCAGGAATACGGGCTGTACCAGCATGCCTGGCGGCGGCGGGACAAGCGCGGCAAAGAGCGATGGTTTGAATGGCAGCAGGCCTGAGCCGTCATGTGTAGTGCCTTCAGGGAAAATGGTCACCGGCTGGTCGCCAGTCATCGCGTCGCGCAGCTCGTCTACCTGATTGCCGACGCTAAGCCTGTTTTCGCGGCTGACGAAAATCGTGTTGTTGATGGTGCAAAGCCAACCGATCAGCGGCCAGCTTTCGATCCCGTCATTGGCAACGAAGGTGCAGCCGGTGACACCCGACATCACCGGTATATCGATCCAGCTATGGTGGTTGGCAGCGTAAAAGACATTGCGGCGCACGCGCGTGCCGGTCGTTGCGGTAGCGATGCCGCTGGTCCAGCTGATCGACAGCAGAAACAGCCGCGGCCAGGGCGAAGGCTGACGGAACAGCCGCCACAGATTGTGCAGGATCAGACCGGCAATGAGGCTGGCGGCCATCAGTAGCAGCCGCGCCACGAACATGAACTGGCCCGCGACGAAGGCCGCAGGGTTGCGCCGCTCAATCCTTGCGGTCGATGGCGACGCCATACAGCTCCATGCGATGATCGACCAGGCGATATCCCAGCTTTTCGGCAATGACCTTTTGCAATGCTTCCAGTTCGGGGTCGACAAATTCGACAACCTTGCCGGTTTCGACGTCAATCAAATGGTCATGGTGAGCCTCGGGTGAGGCTTCGTACCGCGCCCGTCCGTCGCCGAAGTCGTGCCGGTCGAGGATGCCGGCCTCCTCGAACAGGCGGACGGTGCGATAAACAGTCGCGATTGAGATTTTGGGATCGATCGCCGACGAACGCCGATATAGTTCCTCAACATCGGGATGATCGTCGGCATCGGAGATAACCCGCGCAATGACCCGGCGCTGATCGGTAATCCGCAGGCCGCGCTCATGGCACAGCGTCTCAATGTCGATCTTCGTTTCCATCGTGATCGATATGTAGTGTCAGCCCCCGATTCGTCAAAGAAAAAGGCCGGAGCGTGCCCCGGCCTGTCCCTGACCGATATCGTATCGCTTATTTCGCGACCTTTTTCTTTCGTCCCGATCCCGGCGCGCGACCAAGGCCGATCGCCTTGGCAAGGACCCGGCGCTGCTCGGCATAGGCAGGTGCTACCATGGGATAATCGGCGGGCAACCCCCACTTTGCGCGGTAGTCGTCGGGAGTCATGCCATAATGGGTCATCAGGTGACGCTTCAGCATCTTGAGTTTCTTCCCGTCGTCGAGGCAGACGATATAGTCCTTCTTGACCGACAGACGGACCGGCACGGCTGGTTCAAGAGCAACGGCAGGCGCGCTTGCCGTTCCGGACAGTCCGGCAAGAGCCGAATGCACATTGCCGATCAATGTCGGCACGTCGGACACTGCCACGCTGTTATTGCTGACATGCGCAGCAACAATATCGGCAGTCAATGTAATCAGCAATTCGGCTGCGTCGTTACTCTCTTGGGACATATTAAACCTCCTCGACCCACGTTTTTGTTTGGCGACCACCCGATCAGCTATAGCCAATGTCTTTATCGGTCAACAAAAGGCGTCAGATAGCGAAACAATTATAGAGCAAATGACATGGTGATTGCATCGGGTCGAAATCCATCGGGACCTTTATAGTAGTTTTTGCGTCTTCCGATGGGCAGGAAACCAACTTGCCTGTAAAATTCCTGAGCACTATTACCCTCCCGGACCTCGAGGAATAACTGGCTGCGTCCTTCTCGTCTCGCATGATCGATGGTTTTGGCAAGAAGCTGTCCGCCAATGTTCTGCCGTTGTCTTCGTCTTGCGACGCCGATCATCAGCAATTCTTCGGTATCAAGCACCCAGCGACTCATCGAAAAGCCGCATATCTGGTTGTCCTGTTTTGCCAGCAAAAGACGGCATCCAGGCATGGCGAGGGCCGACAGGCACTGAGCCGACGTCCACGCTTCGCCAAAGGCCGGGTCGAACGCATCTTCCATGACCGGCATGATTGCCGCGATATCGGATGCATCGCCTTCGACCAGCTCGATCACGCTGCGGCCATCGTAGGCTTGGCATCCGGCGGACGGACATAGGCAGGGCTGGGCGTCAAAGGCGCTGCGTCTGCCAAAAGATGCCATTGGCGGGCATCGGGTAGCAGATGGTGCCAGACGGGACCGCCGCCGCCGGGGTCGATATCGCCGGCGACATGGTTCCTGTCCGACAAGTTCCAGACGTTTTGCGGAGACAGGGAAACGGCTGGCGACAGCGACTGTCCGTCCAGACCGAATTGTTCGAAATAATATTCGCCATGGCCGCCGGTCATCACCACGTCGATCGGAACCTCATGGCCGATTTCAGCCACCGCCATTGCTGCGACCAACGACAGACAGCCAAAGCCATGCACTGGAACCTGCCATGCAAAGGCCAGCGCCTTGGCGGCAGCAAGGCCGACACGAATGCCGGTAAAACTGCCGGGACCGACATCTACGTAAATCCGATCGGCTTTGCCGCGGTCTGGAAGAGCTGCAATCAGCGGGAGCAAACGCTCCGCATGACCGCGCCCGATGACTTCGTGCGCGGCTGCAATCACCTCGTCGCCATCATAAAGTGCGACCGAGCAAGCCTTTGTGGCAGTATCGATAACCAGTGTTTTCACTGAGTCCGGCTAGCGGATTAAACGATGCTGTTAAAGCGTCCAAATTCGGGGCGCGGGTTCCGCTCGAAAATCGTCGAAGGATCGCCATAACCCAGCGTCGAAATAAAGTTCGATTTCACCTTCGTTCCAGCAAAAAAGGCATCATCTACGGCGCCATTGTCGAACCCGGACATCGGCCCGGTATCAAGGCCCAGTGCCCGGGCCGCCATGATGAAATAGGCGCCTTGAAGGCTGCTGTTCCGGAATGCTGTTTTTTCGATAAGCCCGTCATTGCCGACGAACCAGCTGCGGGCGTCAGTGTGCGGAAACAGTTCGGGTAGTTGTTCGTAAAATTCGAGGTCCATGCCGATAATGGCGGTAACCGGAGCTTTCAGGATTTTTTCCCCATTCGCCGGCATCGATAGCGCGGCCAGTTTCTGTTTTGCCTCGTCGCTCTTGCACCAGATAATCCGGGCGGGAAGGCAATTGGCCGAGGTTGGACCATATTTCATCAATTCCCATATCTCGTCCAGCTGTGCCTCGCTGACCGGCCTGTCGAGATATCCGTTATAGGTGCGGGCCGTGCGGAACAGCTGATCCAGTGCAGCATCGTTGAGCGGTGCATTCATAGCGAGAACTTTCAGGGTTGTTGAAATTTACGCAGCGCGGACTTCGGTTACTTCCGGGACATAATGTTTCAGCAATTGCTCGATACCGTTTTTGAGCGTTGCGGAGGATGAAGGGCAGCCCGCGCACGCCCCCTGCATTTGCAGGTACACCACCCCTTTCTGGAACCCCCGATAGACGATATCGCCGCCGTCATTGGCCACCGCCGGGCGAACCCGGGTCTCGATCAGCTCCTTGATCTGGTCTACAATGTCCTCATCGGCGGGATCGTCCAGCGGATAGTCCGCATCCGCGGAAGGGACGGCAAAACCAGCCGATGGCGCGTTGAACAGCGGCATATTGGCACTGAAATGGTCGAGCAAAATCGCCAACACATCAGGCTTGAGCGAAGCCCATTCGACCCCGGGGGCGGCGGTGACCGAAATGAAGGAATGGCCGAAAAAAACGCCAGTTACGTCGCCGAGCGCAAACAGCGCCTGCGCCAAAGGCGACGCGGCGGCTTCTTCATGGTCGGCAAAATCGCGCGTGCCGCTCTCCATCACCACCCGCCCGGGCAGGAACTTGATTGTGGCCGGGTTCGGCGTAAGTTCGGTTTCTATCAGCATGAACGCCATGTGGTGCGCGGACGTTTAAAGTGCAAGCGAGTTTTCCTTGACAGCACCCAAGCAACAGTCATCCTGACAAGAGAAATCGGGAGAGTTCAGATGATCGATCAATCCGGCAGAACCGCATGGGTCACCGGCGCATCGTCAGGCATTGGTGAGGCGCTTGTAAAAGCATTTGTCGGCGCGGGCGGTGCCGCCATTTTGTCTGGGCGCAATGAAGATGAACTGGAGCGTGTGGCTGCGGAATCATCGGCGCCCGATCG
The DNA here is from genome assembly GCA_016742125.1 of Sphingomonadaceae bacterium. GTDB lineage: Bacteria > Pseudomonadota > Alphaproteobacteria > Sphingomonadales > Sphingomonadaceae > Sphingorhabdus_B. The sequence continues at coordinate 5,741 of JACVCM010000091.1, forward strand.
GTGTCATCTGTTGCCTTTCGACACTGCGGATTTCGACATACTGCCTGAAAGGGTCAGAGCAGCAATAGCCGTCCGTGGCGGGGTGGATGTGCTTGTCAACAATGCAGGCATCTCCCAACGGTCGCTGGCGGCAGAGACCGATTTTTCCGTGTATGACAGGATTATCGAGGTCGACCTGCTGGCACCCATTGCGCTGACGCAGGCGCTTTTGCCGCATATGCTTGGGCGCGGGGGAGGCCAGCTGGTAATGATTTCGAGCGTTGCAGGTAAGGCGGGTGTGCCACTTCGCACAGCTTATTGTGCCGCGAAGCATGGGCTGATCGGTTACAGCGATGCTTTGCGGAGCGAAGTGGCAGGGCAGGGTGTCGGGGTACTGGTCGTCGCGCCGGGGTCGGTGCGAACCAACGTGTCGCGCAATGCACTTAATGCGGACGGCTCAACGCGCGGGATGAGTGACGCTGCCATCGAGAACGGCATAGACCCGGACGAAGTCGCCCGGACAATTTGGCAGGCGGTTGCGGACAGCAAGCGCGAAATCGTGATTGCGGAGGGGATCGAGGCGCAAATTCCGGTTCTTCGCGCGCAGGATCCCGAAAAGCTTTTCGACATGGTCGAGGCAATGGTCGCCAATGGCTATGCCGAGAAAATGGCAGCCGAGTAGCTAGACCCGACCTGCCCGCAAGGCTGCGCCTGCAGCAAATGGAGCAAGGGCAGCTATAGCCAGCGACGTGGCGGCCAATAGCTGCATCGCGTTACCCGGGCTGTCGGCCAATGTGCCCGCCCCGAAAATCAAAACCGGGATTGCCAGCGGAATCAGCAGCAACCCGCCGAGCGCACTGGCACCGCTAAGCCCGGCAGTCAGGGCGGCGATTGTAACTGCAAGACCGGACAGGGCAGGCAGGGCGAGTGTCAATCCGATCAGCAAAGTCACCAACTTCGCCTCGGGCAAGCCGATGAGAGCGGATGCAATGATCGTCGTGAGAAGCAAGGGAAGTGCAAAGGCCACCAGTTGCCCCATGATTTTCGCTGCCGCTATCAGCTCGTCGGACCAACCGCGCAACGCTAGTTGATCCAGCACTCCGGCCTGCCGGTCCGGCAGAATGAGTCTTTCGATCGGCAGCAACGTCGAGAGCAGCGCAGCGATCCACAAAATGCCGCCACCGGTGCGGGCCAGTAACGCCTTGTCGGGGCCAGCGACAAAGGGAAACAGCGTTGCCACTGCAAGGTAGAAAATGACGGGCAGCCATAGTCCGCCGCCCGTCCATGCAAGGCGAACTTCGCGGGCAACAAGTGAGGCAAAGGCCCTCACGCAGCGATCCCCTGCCGGTCGAGCAGAAGGCTATGCGCCACATTTATCGATGGCGCCTGATGGGCAGCGACCAGAACGATGCCGCCCGCAGCTACCTGCTTCAAGATGGCCTGGTCCAGTCGCGCGCAGTTGGCGCTATCAAGCCCGTTATAGGGTTCGTCGAGTAACCAGATCGGGGCATTCGACGCCAGCACGCGCGCTATTCCGGCGCGTTTGCGTTGGCCGGTGGACAGGAAACGGACCGGGACCTCTGAAAGGCCAAGCAAATCCATCGCGGACAGTGCGGACTCGCGCTCTGCGGCGGTCGCAGCGTCCAGATCGGCCCAGAAACGCAACGCGCGCTCGACCGTCAAATTCGGATCGAGCGCCACATTTTCGTCCGCCAGCGCAACATTGCCTTCGATCGAAATCTCTCCGGACGTTTTCGACAGCAAACCCGCGACAAGGCGCAACAGCGTCGATTTTCCACAACCGTTCGCACCGCGGATCCAGATGACATCACCCGCCCCGGCCATGACCGAAAGTGCGCCGAACACCAGTCGGTTGCCACGAACGACCGCAATCTTTTCGAGGCGAAGCGAAGGCGCATATGCTTGACGCGATGTCATCGCGCGACTTAGGCACGAATTCAACGAATTGCAAAAGCAGGATAAAGCTATGGCGGTTTCAAAACTGGACGATGAGGCGAGGGCGGTGGCGTTGGGCGACCTGCCTCTATGGAAATACGAGCCCGATGCGCAGGGCATTCGCCGGACGCTGCGCTTTGCAGATTTCGCAGAGGCGTTCGGTTTCATGACCCGCGTCGCGATACTGGCGGAGAAAGCGGATCATCACCCCGAATGGTTCAATGTCTATAACCGGGTGGAGATTTTGCTGACCACCCATGATGCGGGCGGGTTGTCGCAGCGGGATATCGATCTTGCGACCGCGATTGACGCTATCGCGCCCTGATTTTCGTTTTCAGGGCTGCATGCCCTTCACCAGGCCCACCATGTTGCGCCGCAGTCGTTCAGGGAACCAGCGGGCCGCAAAAGCCAGCTGTTTCGCGGTTTTGTTGACGGTGGTGTGCACCTTGTTGCCGTGAATGGCCTCCCACGCCGCCGGGCCGATGACGGAGACGGGGCTGACTTCCAATCCGGCAGATTGCAGGCGCTCCTTGCCTGTCATGTTGCTGCCCGGGTCGACCACACCTGCGATGATATTTGTGTCGATGAACCCCGGCATCAGGCTGCGCGACTTGATGCCCAGATCGCGCCATTCGATGTCGTGCGCCTCAGCCAGACCGCGCACCGCGAACTTGGTCGCGCTGTATACGCTGAGCCCGGCAGAGCCGTAAATCCCCGCAGCCGAGCTTGTATATAGCACGCAGGAGTCGGCCGTATCTTTCAGCAGTTCGAAGCAGGCGCGCGTGCCGCTGATGACCCCGGTCAGGTTGACGGCGATCATCCTGTCGATCTCTTCGTCGGTCATGTCCTGGATTGGTCCGCCCGATCCGATACCGGCATTGTTGAACAACACCGTCATCCTGCCGCCGGTATGTTTGGCGAATTCAGACACGGCCGTTTTCCACTGCGCGCGATCTGTCACGTCGAGTTTGTGGATGGAATACATGCCCGGCGGCAAAAGCTTGGCTGTCTCTTCCAGTCCGGACTGGTTCAGATCCGCCAGCCCGACAAACCAGCCGACATTGGCAAAATAACGTGCCACTTCGCGGCCCAGACCCGATGCCGCGCCAGTAATGAAAATGCTCTTTTGCGTGTCGGCCATGACCGCGTGCCTCTCCTGCTCACACCAATGTCAGCAACAGCAATTTGACGTGTCCGTCAACTGTTTCTTGCGGGCGCGGTAAAGGCCCGATACATCCGGCGCGCTTCATGGAGTTATCATGTTCCGTTTTCTGACGCTGCTCTGCGCCGCATTTCTCAGCCAGTTACCTGCCACTGCCCAAGCCGAGGTTTTGGCAACATTTTACAGCCATGATTTCGGCGACCACTTCCCCCACGCCTTTGTCCGCGTGAAAGGGACGGTCGATTCGACGGGGGAGGCGGTCGATACGAACTACGGCTTTACGGCGGTCAATGTCTCGCCTGCGATATTGATGGGTTCGGTCATGGGGATGATAGAGACCAAGGACGCAAAATATGTCAGCAAAAGCAACGCACATTTCACCTTGCGGCTGTCCGATGCGGAATATGCAAAGTTGAAAGCGCATGTCGAACAGTGGCGGAACCTGCCGGGCAAAAGCTATAATCTGAACAAGAGAAATTGCGTGCATTTCGTTATGGAAGCTGCGGCATTGCTCGGATTGAAGGTCAACCGACAGAGCAAGTTTTTCAAGAAGCCGAAAAGCTTTACGCTGGAATTGATGAGGCTGAACCCGGGATTGAAGCTCTAGACTGCCTGAAAGCCCTTTGCATAAATATGCCAGGTAAAAATCGCGGCAGCACCACGATGCGGGCGCCATTTTTCGGCGATCTCGCGAATGTCCTTTTCCGATGGACGCGCATCTAGCTTCAGCAATCGACCGACGCCTTCCTGCACCGCAAGGTCCCCCGCAGGCCAAATATCGACACGACCTTCGGCAAAGAGCAAATAGATTTCAGCCGACCACCGTCCGATGCCCTTGACCTTGGTCAGATAGGCAATCGCTTCCTCGTCATCTGGTGGCAACGCATCGAGCGGCAATTCACCGGACAGGACGAGTTCGGCGAGCGATCTTGCATATCCCTGTTTCTGTCGGCTGAGGCCACAGGCCCGCAGGCTATCGAAATCCTGCGCGATGAGCCGGTCGGGCGCACATCCGTCGCCAAGCAGGGCTTCCAGGTTGTTCCACACCGATGCTGCCGCGGCAACACTGACCTGCTGTCCGACAATCGTACGCAGCAGCGTCGCATAACCACGTTCGCGTATCCGCTCTTCGGGATAGCCAGTTTCGGCAATCGCATCCGCGAAACGCGGCTCGATACGGGCGAGCGCATCAAGCGATGCCTGCAATTCTGCCGCGCGCATTCCCATCAGTTTGCCAGCTTCAACAAGGCCATCGGCGCGCCATAGGGGGCGGGGCCGATTTCCCAGCGCAACATCTGCATTCCGCCGCTTTCCTCGGGGCCGTCCTCGCTGTTGTTGGCAAGGATGCGTGCATCGGTGGTCAGGGTGAAGCTGCCTTTGATCGCAATCGGTTCGGCAGGCATCTTGTCGGAACCTTTGCCCAGCATGCCACCCGCCATGCTGCCGACACCCATTAACGCGCTGAATGACATTTCGGGGTCGCTCCTGAACGCAGGTGCTTCCACACGCAACCGCCCATTGTCCCATCGGGTCACATGCATCATCGGCTCGCCCAAGGCATAGCGGGGTATGACCGGGAAGGCATAGTCGTCGGCGAGTTTGCCGCTGGTGCTGTAGTCGACCATGAACACGCCATTACCGAGATGCTCGACCTTGTGCCATGCGGCGAGCCGCTCGACCTCGCGAGTGAAGCGCTTGATCGTTTCCGGATTTTCCGGATCGATGCCGCCAAGCATCATTTCGGCCATTTTCTTGCCTTGGGCGTCACGCTTCTTCTTTTCGGCTTGCTGGCGATTCCATTCTGCTTTTTGCTCCTGCACTTCGGCCGGGGTGCATTCGCGTTGTTCGCTGTTCCACGTTTCCGCTGCGGCGGCAGCATCGGCAGCTGCCTGCGCGGCTTGTTCGGCTGCTTTGGCAGCATCGTCGGCGGCGTTTTGCCCGTCCTGTGCAGCGAGCCGGTCGTCCTTCCAGAAACTGGCCGGAACCACGGAAAATAGCTGGTTGCTCTGGCTTGCGACATTGTCGCGCTCAATCTCGACCTTCAGGTCGTTGTTTTCGGCGGCAGGCTCGATATTGTCGTTCCAGCACACGGCCTTGAATTCGGCTTCGCCGCCCTCGCCGAGGGTGTCGCTATTCAATAAATTGGCCAGGCCGACCAGCTGGATCTGACCTTTGTACGAAAAACTGAAATCGCCATTTTGGCGTACGGTCATTGCCGAACTGAACTCACCGGGAAGGATAAGGCAAGCGCTGAGCGACAGACATGCCGCGGATGCCAAGGCCAGTTTTGCGCCTGTCTTTATCCATTGCATCGTCACGGACTCCCGACTCAAGCCCGCCTTACCGTTGCTGCATAAAGCGCAATCGCTGCAGCATTGGACACATTCAGGCTTTCCATCCTGTCGCTGATTGGCAGTTTTGCGAGGGCATCGCAATGCTCCTCGATATTGCGTCGCATGCCATCTCCTTCGGCGCCCAGAACAAGCGCGTTGCGGCGCGGCGTCAGTGCCTCATCCAGTGTAACTGTCGCGTGCCCTGAAAGCCCGATCCGCCAAAATCCAGCTTCGGCGATTTCTTCCAGGGCCCGCGCGAGATTGACGACGCGAACCCAGGGCGTGATTTCAAGCCCGCCCGACGCAGCCTTGGCCAGCGCGCCCGATTCGGGCGGGGCATGACGGTCCTGCGTTACCACCGCAACCGCGTCGAACGCCGCCGCCGTCCGGAAAATAGCACCGACATTATGAGGGTCGGTAACCTGATCGAGAACAAGCAGTGGTCGCGTGTCATCGTCATCCACGGCCAGGGCATCGCTCAGCCACACATCTTCGAGCGGCGCAACCTCCAGCACCAGTCCCTGATGGGGCGCATCCTTGGGCACAAAGCGTGCGAGGTCCGCCACATCGGCAAACTGGACATGCAGGCCGTCGGGGATAACGATCTTTCCGATTTCCTCACGCGTACCCCATAATTTGATGAGCCGCCGCTCCGGATTGTCCAGCGCGGCATAGACGGCATGGCGGCCGTAAAATTTGGGATTGCCGCTGGTCGGGGCCGCGCCCCGGCGCCTGTGGCTTTTATGTGAGGACATGACGGATACCTGAAATAAATTGCTGTGCCTGACAGTCCTTTCCCACTTGAGGCATTGACAGGCAAGGGCCGTTTCGCCATTGGGCTGCTTCCCTCGCGGGACCGGCCCTTATGCCCATGCATATAGCCCCGCAAGGAAGTGGACAGGTGGCCGAGTGGTTAAAGGCAGCAGACTGTAAATCTGCCCGGTTTTCCGTACGCTGGTTCGAATCCAGCCCTGTCCAC
>JACVCM010000092.1 GCA_016742125.1 Sphingomonadaceae bacterium
TGTCAGTACCCAGCCAACGGAGATCGAAACGATACCGATCCCTATCATCGGGCCGATGGCAGTTATCATTGCCAGTTTATCAGGGTCCATATTTTCCTCCAACGCGCCTTAGCGCAGCTTTTCTATTTCTTCCGAAAGGCGCCCGGCCTTATCGGTCACAATCCGTTCGAGAACAGCTATCCGTTCTTCCAGATGGCTTATCTTGCCATTCAGATTTTCGTTCTCGCTCGACAGCAGCATGATCTTGCGATCGGCTTCCGCATCGAATTTTCGCGAATGTCCGCCCCACTCGTCTTCAAGAGGATAGCCATGTTTCGCGCGTATCCAGTTGTTAATTAGCCAGCCGCCATAAAAAACGGCGATAATGACAATGACAAAAGCGGGTCCGCTCCAGCTCATCACAGGTCCTTCCATGGCAGACGGCGGTTGATCGGGCGGATGTCGCTCTCTCGGAAATCGACGCTTGAGGTCCGGCGTTCGGCTTCGCGCTTCTTCTTTTCGAAAAAGCGCCAAGCGAAAAGTGCCATCACGCCGAGAATGATCAAGGTAAACATCGGTCTCTCCCGATCCGCGCTACTCAGCGCAGGCTTTCGATTTCGTCGGCCAGCTGCTTGTTGTTGCTGACATAATAGGTTTCGATATCGGCGAGCCGGTGGTCGATCTCGCGGAAGCGTGAGCGGATGTCGCGGGTGGTCCGGGCTGGCGACTGGCGAACGCCCTGCCAGAATTTCTGCTCTTCCTTGTCATCGGTGTACAGGTGGATCGGCTTTTTGTCGGCCATCCAGGCGGTGATCCAGTAGGCGATAAGCGTCCAGGGGAAGCCGCCCATCAGCGTCAGCATCACCGCACCCAGCCGCACCCAGAGGGGGTTCGTGCCCGTATAATCCGCAATCCCGGCGCAAACGCCCTTCCACTTGGCGTTCTGCTTGTCGAGATAGAATTTGGTGTGTGCACCTGACATTTCAGCGGTTCCTTTCCAGCCGGCGGATATTCTCTGGGGCATATTCTTCTGGTTCGTGATCGATACGACGCGGGTGCCATTCGGGATTATCCTGCGCGACGAGCCGCTCGACAGTGTCAAGCCTGTCTTCAAGACGGCGGGCAAGTTCGTGCATGTCACCCAGCATCCGCTCGTCATCATTGGTGAGAGTTGCCGCCGTTTTCCAGCGCGTTACATAGTGGAGGATCAGCCAGGGCAGGCCGATGAACAGCATGCCGACGACAAAAACGGGTACGAGTACTTCATCCATCGGGTCAGCCCTTCTTTTCTTGCGCCTGCATAGCTTTTTTCATTTCTTCGAGCTCGGCATCGACGACATCGAAGCTTTCGAGAGCGGCAATCTCGTCCCCGAGCGTTTTGGGTGCGTCGCTGCCGATCTTCAGCGCGTCGGCATAGCCCTGTGCCTCGTCCACGCGGCGCTCGAGAACGTCGAAGCGTGAAAAGGCTTCACGCACCTTGTCGCCATTGTACATGGTACGAAGCTTCACCTGGTTCTCCGCGCTCTCGAGGCGGGTCATAAGCGCATTCTGACGGCTGCGTGCGTCTGCGAGTTTCTTTTGCAGCTTATGGATGTCCTGTTCGGATGCCTTGAGAGCGTCATTCAGCACATCCACCTCCGCGCTAAGCTGTTCACGCATATCGGTGGCCTTGCGCTTTTCCAAGAGGGCTGCTTTGGCGAGGTCTTCGCGGCCCTTGGAAAGCGCGAGTTGGGCCTTGTCGGTCCAGTCGGTTTCCAGTGTCGTCAGCTTGTCGATATGGCGGCGAAGCTCTTTCTGATCGGCGATGGTGCGTGCTGCACTGGCGCGGACTTCGACGAGCGTTTCCTCCATCTCCAGAATGATCATACGGATCATCTTTGCCGGGTCCTGCGACTTGTCGAGCAGGTCGGTGACATTGGCAGCGATGATGTCGCGGGTTCGTGAGAAAATGCCCATTGGGTAACTCCGGTTCAAACTGGTCTTGCGCGCATATTCGTAAAAAGGGGCGACCGGGGCAAGGGGGGAGCTGGGGTGCCCCGGTCGCGGTGGCTCGACGTCAGGCGATGTAGCTGACGACGACGGGCCGTTGGGAGTGGGTGGTTGCATTTGCCTGGATATCTTCCTTGTGGTTGAGCACCGAAATGGCATAGCTTGTGAAGATCATCGCCATCGACAGCGCGAAGGCAATTCCGAGGCGGCTTTCGTTTTCCTGGCGGTTGGTTTCAGTGCTCATTTTGGTCTTCCCTTTGTTGGTTCGTGCGGCTTCACCGCTCGCAACCATCTTAGCAGGGAGCGTGCCAATTTTGATTTTTGGCGGAATTGAGGCGAATTTTCATGTATTCAACTTCATATCGATGGTAATTATTGCCATACTATGGTGAAATATGCCAATGTTTGAAAATGGATCGTGAAAGCCATCAGTTTATAGGTCAGTCGTCGGCTTTTCTCGATGCAGTTGAACGTGCCAGCCGGGCTGCGCCGCTGAACCGGCCGGTGCTGGTGGTCGGTGAACGCGGGACTGGCAAGGAACTGATTGCCGAGCGTCTCCATCGCCTCAGTTCGCGGTGGGACGGGCCGCTGGTAACGATGAACTGCGCCGCCTTACCCGAAACGTTGATCGAGGCCGAACTTTTCGGTCATGAAGCGGGCGCGTTCACCGGAGCGACGCGTGCGCGCGAAGGTCGATTTGAAGAAGCGGATGGCGGTACGCTGTTCCTTGACGAGCTCGGTACGCTCAGCATGGGTGCGCAGGAACGACTTTTGCGTGCGGTCGAATATGGCGAGGTGACACGCATCGGTTCATCCCGCCCCGTGCGTGTGGATGTCCGTATCGTTGCGGCCACGAACGAGCATCTGCCTAACATGGTCGATGCGGGGAAATTTCGGGCCGACCTGCTGGACCGGCTGTCATTCGAGGTCGTGACGCTGCCCCCGCTGAGAGTGCGCGAAGGCGATGTCGAGGTGTTAGCCGAGTATTTCGGCCGCAGAATGGCGGCCGAACTGGGGTGGGATGGCTGGCCCGGTTTTGGCGAGGTTGCAACGCGCGCGATGGAAAATCATCTGTGGCCGGGCAATGTTCGCGAACTGCGTAACGTGGTCGAGCGGGCGGTGTACCGTTGGGCCGACCCCAATCAGCCCGTTGACTATATCCAGTTCGATCCGTTCGAAAGCCCTTGGCGCAGCGGTATCGCGACATCGGCTCCCACGCATGCCAAGGTTGACAGCGATACCGGCAATGAAGCCCGTTTCTCCACCGATCTTAGTCAGACAGTCGATGTAACCGACTTCCGCGAGGCGACCGAGCGATATGAAAAAGCGGTTCTGGAGCAGGCGCTTGCGAAATGTCGTTACAACCAGCGACAGACCGCGAAAGCGCTGAATTTGAGTTATGACCAGTTAAGGCATACACTGAAGAAGCACGATCTTCTGGGATAAAAAAGGCGGCCGAAGCCGCCTTTTTCGTGAAATTGCAAGCCTCACCCGCCGTTGGCACTGACCATGCAATACAGCATCGGGATCGACAGCAATGTGTTCAGGCGCGACGTCATCATTGCGGTGGTCGCCGCCTTGGCTTTGGTAGCATCGTCGGCTTCGACAATACCGAGCGCCTTTTTCTGGTTCGGCCAGATGATGAACCACACGTTGAATGCCATGACAAGCGCGAGCCACATGCCAATTCCGATCAGCTTGTACGGATCCTGCAGGGTAAAGGCCTGGTGCGCATAGCCAGCCTGAACGGCGATGATCAGCCCGAACAATACGGTCAACGCCGCCGCCCAGCGGAAAAAGAACAGCGCCGAAGGTGCGATATGCTTTGAAACGCCTGGTTTTAGTTCGGCAGGAATTTTGGGCATGGTGGGGATTTGCACGAAGTTGAAATAATAGAGCAAACCGATCCACAGAATGCCGACAAATGTGTGTAGCCAGCGTGTCACCGACTGTGCGGTCAACGCATCGCCATCGACGCCGAACATGACGGCGAGTGCAAGCACCAGCCCGGCAACCAGTACCAAGTGCAGATTTCCGAAAAATTTAGCCATATAACCTCCTGTTGGCTGTCCAGGCGATAGCGCCCCTTTGGCTGCCTGCCTAAACCCGGACCGCGGCCTTGTCACATATTTTCTGTAAGGTGGACGCTGTCGGGAACGCGCAGGCCCGTCACGGGTTGAAACGTCGAACCCCAGTCATCCGGAGAAAATTGAATGAGTTTCTCGCTTCCAGACCTGCCGTTTGCCAAGGATGCATTTGGCGACGTCATTTCGGCCGAAACATTTGAGTTTCACCACGGGAAGCACCACAAGGCCTATGTCGACAAGACGAACGAGCTGTTGGCGAATGAAGCCAAGCTTGCGGGGGCGTCTTTGTGTCAGGTTATTGTTGCAGCGAAGGATCGCGGGAACCAGATGCTGTTCAATAATGCCGCGCAGATATGGAACCACAGTTTCTACTGGCAATGCCTATCTCCCGAAGAGCAGTCACCGTCGGGCAAGCTCAAGAAAATGATTGCAGATGAATTTGGCGATCATGAAACCATGATTCAACAGCTCGCGGACGAAGCCGTCAAGCACTTTGCCAGCGGTTGGGCGTGGCTGGTCCAGGACAAGGGTGTGCTGAAGATAACGTCGCTGCATGATGCCGATACGCCGATTTTGCATGGGATCGAACCGTTGCTCACGATCGATGTGTGGGAGCACGCCTACTACATCGATTATCGCAACAAAAGACCGGATTACATCAACGCTTTACTGAACAAGGCCGTCAACTGGGAATTTGTTGCACAGAATCTGGATGGAAAGGGCACAGCGAGAGCCGATCAGGCGGGCTAGCCTTGTGGCGGAATTTCCGGAGCGCCGTCCATTTTGAGCCCATGTCGCAACAGCATCGGGATGTTCGCCAGCGCGAACAGGAATGTGAGTGCAGGAAGGCCGAAGGTCTTGATTGCGATATATTGATCGGCATCGGTCACTATGATGAGGATTTCGTTTAAACCTGCGAGTGCAAGAAAGAAGAGCCCCCAGCTGAGCGACAATTTGAGCCAGCCTTCCTCCGAAAGCCCGTCATAGGCCTGCTCAAGCAAATATTTGAGAGCAGGCTTGGCGCGCAACCATCCCCCCAGGATAATCGCCGCGAATAGCAGGTAGACCGCAGTCGCCTTGTGCTGGATAAAACCGAAGTCCCTGAACCATAGTGTCAGCCCGCCAAAGCCAATCACAAAAAGCGCCGACATCTTCATCATCGGCGAAATGCGACCCAATTTCCATTTCGAAACAAGCATTGCGACCACAATCGCAACCATGAAGGCGGCTGTGCCGACAATCGGCCCCTGTACCGGATCGCTATCGCTTTTGCCGATGCGCGAACCCAGAAAAAACACAAGCAGCGGGCCAAAGTCGAGGATGACACTGAGCCACCCTGTCGGCTTTCTACCGGCATCGGCCGCACTCATTGCGCACCGCCGCTGATCGCGCGGGCCAGGTCCTGCGCGTTGAAAGGCCGGAGGTCATCGATTGTTTCGCCGACACCGATGGCATGAATGGGAAGACCGAACTGCTTTGCCGCAGCGACGAGGATGCCACCGCGGGCGCTGCCATCCAGCTTGGTCATGACGAGCCCGGTCACGTTGGCGACTTCCTTGAAAATTTCGATTTGCGACAATGCGTTCTGGCCGGTGGTGGCGTCCAGCACAAGCACAACATCATGTGGCGCCTCAGGGTTCAATCTGCCCAGCACACGCCGTATTTTGGCCAGCTCGTCCATCAATTCGCGCTTGTTCTGCAGACGACCGGCGGTGTCGACGATCAGAACGTCTATGCCTTCTGCTGTTGCTTTCTTGACCGCGTCAAATACGACCCCTGCGGCATCGCCGCCCTCCGGACCGGTGACGATGGGTACGCCTATGCGGTCTGCCCAAACTTTAAGCTGGCCTATCGCCGCCGCGCGAAATGTATCGCCTGCCGCGAGCATGACGCCATAATCCTGCTCCAGGAAAAGATGTGCCAGCTTGGCAATGGTCGTGGTCTTGCCGGAACCGTTGACACCGATGACCAATATGACCTGCGGGCGGGGGAAGGCATCGATGTCGAGCGGTTCTGCCACCGGTGCGAGGACGGCAGCAATTTCATCCTCGACTATCTGACGAATGCCCTCTTCGTCGATACCTTTCTCGAAACGTCCCGATGCAATCTTCTCTCGGATCTGGGCTGCCATCGCCGGGCCAAGGTCCGACGCAATGAGGGCGTCCTCAATCTCGTCAAGATCTTGTGCCTCCAGCTTCGACTTGGTCACCAGGCCGGTGATATTGTCGGTCAGTTTGGCCGAGGTTTTCTTCAGACCGCCGAACAGCCGGTCTTTCCAGCCAGGATTGTCGTTCATGCGATGACGTCCGCCTGCAATGCCCCATCCTCTACCTTGGCAACCCGGGCCGTCACGATGCCCCCTTCGGCCATTTGCCTGTTCAGTTTTACATAAGCGAAATTTTCCGCATGGCCAGACATGCCGCCCTTTTCGACCGCAACTTTCTGGGTCGAACCGAGCAAAGATTGCAGCCATTCCTTTCGCCGCTCTGCCACGGCATCGCGCAGCATGCTCGCGCGTCGTTTCACAATCTGCGGCGATACCTGGGGCATACGCGCCGCGGGCGTTCCCAGTTTCGGGGAATAGGGAAAGATGTGGCCATGAACGATCTGGCATCGCGTCACCAGATCCATGCTGTTGGCGAACATTGCCTCGTCCTCCGTGGGGAAGCCGGCAATGATGTCCGCGCCGATTGCAATCTCTGGCCTTCGCGCCTTCATCCGGGACACAAGGCCGATGGCAAGTTCACGGTCGTGCCGGCGCTTCATCCGCTTCAGGATCATATTGTCGCCCGCCTGCAAAGAAAGGTGAATATGCGGCATAAGGCGGGACTCGCCGGTGACGATGTCGAACAGGCGCTCATCGATTTCGACGCCATCGATCGAGGACAGCCGTAGCCTTTCGAGATCGGGAACAAGCTTCAGAATACGCTCGACGAGCATACCCAGATTGTCCTTCCCCGGCAGATCGTGGCCATAGCTGGTCACGTCTACGCCGGTGAGGACAATCTCTCGAAAGCCTTTGTCCACCAGCATGCGGATATGTTCGACCACGCTTCCCGCCGGGACGGAGCGACTGTTTCCGCGGCCGTAGGGAATGATGCAAAAGGTGCAGCGATGATCGCAGCCATTCTGCACCTCGACAAAGGCGCGCGTCTTGCCTGCATAGGCAGTGACCAGATGCGGCGCCGTCTGTTCGAGTGTCATGATGTCAGATACGATTACCGGGCGATCCGGTTGACGAACGATATCTTGCAATAATGCCGCATTCTGCTTTTCGGCATTGCCGAAGATTGCCGACACTTCGGGCATGGCGCGGAATGTCTCCGGCTCCACTTGCGCCGCGCAGCCCGTGACCATGATCCGCGCGCCGGGTCGGCGCTTGCTGGCTTGCCTTATGGCCTGCCTTGTTTGCCGAACGGCCTCGTTCGTCACGGCGCAGCTGTTGACGATGACGATATTGTCATGGCCTGCCAGCTGTTCGGCCAGCGCATTGCTTTCTGCAAGGTTGAGCCTGCAGCCCATGCTGATGACTTCGGGTTTCGTCATCCGAAATCGTCCCAATTGGCTTGCCCCTTGAACACATGGATGGCGGAGCCGGACATGATCACCGGTTGCCCCGGCGCCCAGTCTATGGTCAGCTTGCCACCGGGAAGATGGACAATAACTGGCGAATTCGCCTTGCCTTGGCGAATGGCGGCAACGGCCGTTGCGCACGCCCCGGTCCCGCAGGCGCGTGTCAGGCCCACTCCCCGTTCCCACACGCGCAATTTGATCTCACCATTCTCGATCGAGGCCACATTGACATTCACCCGTTCCGGAAAAGCCGCGTCATGCTCGATTATCGGTCCCAGCCGCTCAAGGTCGACACTGTTGCTGTCCGCCACGAAGAATATGGCATGCGGGTTGCCGACATTTACGGCCATCGGGCTAGCCAATTCTTCCCAGGCCAGCGGCATGGCAGCGCTATCCATCGCGAAGGCGAGGGGGATGTCCTGCCATTCGAATTTGGGTTCGCCCATGTCGATGGTAGCACCGCTGTCGGACAATTTGCCGGAAATCATGCCCCCTGCGGTTTCGATGCTGATGTTCCGGCCCAGCAATGCGACGACGCAACGGGACGCATTGCCGCAAGCTTCGACCTCACCGCCATCAGCATTGTATATCCGCATGGCCAGATCGGCGCGGTCAGACGGTTTGAGAATGATCAACTGGTCGCAGCCTATGCCAAGCTTACGGTTGGCAATGGCGCGGACACGGGCAGGGGGCATCTCCACCGCCCGTGCACGGGCATCGATAACGACGAAGTCGTTGCCCAGTCCGTGCATCTTGTGAAATTCGCCCGTCGCCATGGCGCGCGATGTAGGGGCAGTCGGATGGCAAGTCCAGAATAGATACCGGCGCTATGTCTCAGCCGTTCAGGATGCCTTGCGCGTTAGCGGTTGCTGCTCTCCGCTGGTAGCAGGTTCGGCATGGCGTCGCCGGGCGGGCAACAGGTTCTTTTGCGCCAGTAGCGTACGCGCCTGATCGATGTTCATCGGTTGCCCGAAATACCATCCCTGTCCCTTGGTGCAGCCCAACGCCCGCAACTTTCCGATGATCTGGTCGTCCTCGATACCCTCTGCAGTAATGGGCACGTCGAGGCTTGCCCCGAGACCTGCAATAGCGCTGACAATTGCCGCGCTTTCCGCATTTTCCAACATGGACGATACAAAACTGCGGTCGATCTTGATCCGGTCGAACGGCAGAGCGCGCAGATGCGCCAGCGACGAATAACCCGTCCCGAAATCGTCGAGCGCAATCTGAATCCCCTGATTTTTCAGACTGCCCACAATCGACTGCGCGAGACTCAGGTTTTTGAACAGCGAGCTTTCGGTAATCTCGACTTCCAGCCTGCTGGCCGGAAAGCCGGTTTCCACGAGCAATTTGACAATTTTCTGCGCCAGCCAAGGGTCTTTGAGCTGTACCGGCGATATGTTGACCGAGATGGTCAGACTGGGATCCCATTCTTTTGCCTCGATCATTGCCTTACGGATGATACTCATCGACAGGTCGCCGATCATGCCGGTTTCTTCAGCTACCGGAATGAAATCGTCTGGCGAAATGAGCCCCCGGACTGGGGAGACCCAGCGAGCGAGCATCTCGAAACCGACCAGCTCGCCGGTTTCCAGATCAATCTGCTGCTCGAAATAGGGCACGAACTCGTCATTGGGGATAGCGGCGCGGATATCGCCCTCGAGTGAATTGCGCGAACGCAGCTCTATCTCCATGCCGTTTTCGAACCAGCTATACCCGTTACGGCCATTTTTCTTCGCGGCATAAAGCGCGATGTCTGCCCGGCGGATGAGCATGTCGATCGAATCGCAGTCGAGTTCCGGACGGCTGATACCGACCGATGCGGTTACGGTCTGTTCGGTTTCCGAAATGACAATTGGGCGGGCCAGCGCATCCACCAGATCTTCGGCAATGCGATCCACCGACTCCGGATATTCAGGTTCGAAAACCACACAAATGCCGAACTCGTCACCGCCAAGCCGCGCAATGACGCTGCTCGGGGGTACAACGTCACGCATGCGGTCCGCCACTTCGCGAAGGAGGAGGTCGCCATTGTCATGGCCATACAGGTCGTTGATCTTCTTGAAGCCGTCGAGATCGATCATCATGAAGGCGATCGATTTCCCGCGACGCGACGCGCGTGCGCTCAGTTCGGCGGTTTTTTCCTTGATGGCGCGACGGTTGAACAGGTTGGTGAGCGGATCGGTCATTGCCAGATGCTGCGCGCGGACCTCTGCCTGGCGATAAACGTCTATTTCGTCGCTGAGCGCGCTCGTACGCCGCCAGATGAGCAGGATGAGCGCGATGTTGAGCAGCAAGGCGGTAACCATCACCTGATCGGCGCCCTGGCTATTGCCGATGAATGTACGGACTGTCTGCGCCCCGACCTGTCCGCCGATCACAACGAACATGATGATCGCCGCGAACATGACAATGCCGTAGATCAGGCTCCTGCCGTCCCTCTTTTGGCTAACCTCGTTCAGAGCGAGGCTCTCGGTTTCCGGCACTTTCAATTCCATTTTTCCCAATTCCCATCGACACGCCCAATGCACCAAAAAAGGTCAAAATATTGTTAAGCTAGAAATCTGCAGTGGCCTCGTTTGGGCAGTTTGTCCGAGCATCCGGGACAGAACGGCCTTGCTTTTTCGGCTGCAAAGCTTTATCGGCCGCTACGAAGGGCAATTGCCCTCTAATAAAATTATTGGAAATCAATTATTTCCAAGCTGGTCGGCGAAGTCTCGCTCACCGGCTTTTTGTTCGTTTATGCCTCGAAAGAGGCGTGTTGGTAAGGAATGCAGATGTTTGACAAGCTGAGCGACCGGTTGGGAGGGGTGTTCGATCGCCTGCGCGGCCGCGGTGCGTTGAACGAGGCCGATGTCCGCGAAGCGATGCGCGAAGTGCGCGTCGCCTTGCTGGAGGCCGACGTTGCCTTGCCCGTTGTCCGCGAATTTGTCGATAAGGTTACTGAAACCGCCGTTGGCTCGCAGGTGCTGAAATCGGTCACGCCTGGCCAACAGGTCGTCAAGATCGTAAATGACGCGCTCGTCGAGATGCTGGGTGCGGAGCAGAGCGATCTTAATCTCGCGGTTGCGCCGCCCGCTATCATCATGATGGTAGGTCTGCAGGGATCGGGTAAAACCACGACAACTGCCAAGATCGCCAAAATGCTGAAGGGCAAGCAGGGCAAGAAGGTTCTGATGGCGTCGCTCGACGTCAATCGTCCGGCAGCGCAGGAGCAGTTGGCGACCCTGGGCACACAGACCGAAGTTGCAACGCTTCCCATTGTCCAAGGACAGAATCCCGTCGACATCGCCAGACGTGCGCTGCAGGCCGCCAAGCTGCAAGGTTTCGATGTGCTGATGCTCGATACCGCTGGCCGTCTGCATGTGGATCAGCAGTTGATGGACGAAATGCAGGCTGTTGCAAAGGTAGCGGTGCCGCAGGAAATCCTGCTGGTTGTGGACTCGCTGACCGGTCAGGACGCGGTCAATGTCGCCAAGAGCTTTGGCGAGCGCGTCGATCTGACCGGTATCGTGCTGACCCGCATGGATGGCGATGCGCGTGGCGGCGCGGCGCTATCGATGCGCGCGATTACCGGCAAGCCGATCAAGTTCGCGGGTGTCGGCGAAAAGCTCGATGCGATTGAGGCATTCAATCCGAGCCGCGTCGCCGGTCGTATCCTCGGCATGGGCGATGTCGTCGGCCTTGTCGAACGCGCCGCTGAAATCGTCGAAAAGGACGAGGCTGACAAACTCGCCGCCAAGATGGCGAAGGGCCAGTTCGATATGAACGACCTTCGCACCCAGTTCCGCCAGATGAACAAGATGGGCGGCCTTGGCGCACTGGCGGGCATGATGCCGGGCATGAAAAAGGCGCAGGCAGCAATGGCGCAGAGCGGCATGAGCGACAAGCTGCTGGTGCATATGGACGCGATTATTGGTTCCATGACGCCAAAGGAGCGCGCGAAGCCTGAACTCCTTAACGCCAAACGCAAAATCCGCATAGCCAAGGGGTCCGGGACGACGGTGCAGGACGTCAACAAACTGATCAAGATGCATCAGGAGATGTCGACGGCGATGAAACGCATTCGCAAAATGGGCGGCCTAAAGGGCCTGGCTGCGATGTTTGGTAAAGGCGGCGGAGATTTGGGCGGCGCGATGGAGGGCATGCATGGTCTTCCCGCTGGCTCAATGCCGAACCTGCCCGGAATGGGCGGCGGTGCAGGCGGTCTGCCACCTGACCTCGCAAGACTTCTTAGTAAAAAGAAATAACTGTTTGTATTATTATATTTTATATTATTTGAGAAAGGTGAGTTAATTTTATGGCATTATCCATGCGTTTGTCGCGGGGCGGTTCGAAAAAGCGTCCTTATTACAAGATTGTCGTAGCCGACGCCCGTGCACCGCGCGATGGCAAGTTCATCGAGCGGATCGGCAGCTACAACCCGCAGCTTCCCAAGGACAGCGAACAGCGCGTCGTACTCGAC
>JACVCM010000010.1 GCA_016742125.1 Sphingomonadaceae bacterium
AAGGAAGCTGGGCCTGTCAGTGACCCTGCTGGAACCGCTGCCCCGGGTCCGCGCGCTTGTCGCGGGGCAAGGGCTATCGGATGTTTATGAAGCCGACCACCGCGCCCACGGTTTCGACCTGCGAACGAACGTGACCATTGCCCTCATCGAAGGCGAAGCGAGGGCGACAGGGATCCGCCTTGCCGACGGGCGCGTCATCCCCGCCGACCTCGTAATCGTGGGTATCGGCATCGTTCCCGCGGTCGCGCCTTTGCTCGCGGCGAGTGCCGAGGGTGGTAACGGTGTGCGCGTCGATCAATACTGTCGAACGTCCCTGCCCGATGTGTACGCAATCGGCGATTGCGCTGCGCATGAAAACAAGTTTGCTGATGGTGCCGTCATTCGCCTTGAATCCGTCCAGAACGCCAATGACATGGCGAATACGGCGGCGCGTGCGATTTGCGGCGATCTGCAGGCCTATCGGGCAACACCCTGGTTCTGGTCCAACCAATATGATCTCAAGCTCCAGACCGTTGGTCTTTCGACCGGCCATGACGCAACAGTTCTCCGCGGGGATGTTTCGTCACGCAGCTTCTCGGTCATCTATCTGAAGGATCGGCGCGTGGTCGCGCTCGACTGCGTCAACGCGACTAGGGATTATGTTCAGGGTAAGGTACTTGTTGCCGAACGTGCTATCATTGAGCCGGCCCAATTCCGTGACACCGCATGGTCGATCAAGGAACTGAGTGTGACAAAGGCACGAGTTCGTTGACCATAGAAATCCGCCAGCTCCGTTATGCCGTTGCGACTGCAGATACGCAGAGCTTCTCGCGGGCGGCAAAGGTGCTGAATGTCAAGCAATCTTCATTGAGCCGCCGTGTCCAGGCGCTTGAGCATCGTCTGGGTGTGCAATTGTTCGAGCGCACCAAGCGCGGCACTTTCCCGACGGAGAATGGCAAGGCGTTCCTGACCGTCGCGCGCCGGATTGTCACCGATGTCGACAATCTTATGACCACCGCCAAGAATGTCAGTTACGGCGAGGAAGGACGGCTTGCGATTGG
This sequence comes from Sphingomonadaceae bacterium, assembly GCA_016742125.1. Taxonomy (GTDB): domain Bacteria; phylum Pseudomonadota; class Alphaproteobacteria; order Sphingomonadales; family Sphingomonadaceae; genus Sphingorhabdus_B. The sequence goes on from JACVCM010000010.1 coordinate 1,041, forward strand.
GTTCAGCTCCTCCCTGATGACCGGTAATTTGCGTTTTGCCATCGGTGACTATATCGCGCGCTATCCCGATGTGCAGTTTGATGGTGTCGAGGGTGGGACCGAAAAGCTTCTTGCGGGTTTGCAGGCGCATATCGTCGACGCGGCGATTACGCCGGCTTTGATGGCAGAGCCAGGTATCACCAAACGCAGCCTGTGGACCGAGCGCTTGATGGTGGCGGTGCCGGAGGACCATCAGCTGAATGAGGCCGATGCCATTCACTGGACCGATTTGCGTAATGAGGTGTTTGTGTTGCCGACCGACGGGATCGGACCCACGATTGCAAAGAAGTTGGCGTCGAAGCTCAGCGCCGAGGGATACCGTGCCAACATCATTGCGCAAGACACCAGCCTTGAAAGCGTGATCAGCACGGTGACGGTCGGTCGTTACATCACCATTGTTTCCGAGGCCTCAACTGGCGTGATCTGGCCGGGTCTCAAATTCCTCGAAATCTCCGACAATGGCGATCCGGCGCGACTGGATTTCGCGCTCTACTGGCGGCGGGACAATGACAATCCGGCGCTCAAAAAGTTTTTCAAGCTCATGCAGGAACGTTACCCAGTCCTTCAGGGCGAATGAGCCACCTTCCGCGCTTTGGCAAAGGTACGGTCGGTCGCGATAAACCGTTCGATCATCGCCGGGATCAACCTTTCGGGGGCTGGCGCGCCCTTGGCCTCGCCTTCATTGACGGCCACCGCATAAGCCGCCAGTTCGCGATGCAAGCGGGTGGATAATTCGACGGTTAAACGCACGGGCTTTTCGTCGGCCAAGTCAGCAAGCTTAAGTCGCGTCACCGTCCCTCTCCGTTCGGCGCAAGGATCAAATCCCTTGTGACGATCACGCGCACGGGAAAGCCGAGACGGATGGTTAGCGTCGGCGGAATGCCCAATTGCCGCTTCACGATTTCCTGTCCCGCCTGATTGATCGTATCTTGCGTTCCGGTCCGCAGCGCACGGGCAAGCGCGCCATCGCTACCAGACCCCAATTCGGCACCGATGCCCAAGACGGTTGAGATCAGCGCAGCCTTGCCGATGCTGCCCCAGTGGAAGTTGACGCCGTCTTGCAGTCCGGCAAATCCGCCACGATCAGCGCCGGGCTGGCGGTCGAGCTGGATCGAACGGCCATCAGGCAAAATCAACCGGTTCCAGGCCAGCAAGACGCGGCTTTGTCCAGCGCTGACCTCTGCATCATAATCGCCGATCAGCCGCGCACCTTGCGGGATCAGCAGGATGCGCCCCGTAGGGCTGTCATAGACATTTTGCGTCACCTGCGCTGTGATCTGACCCGGCAAGTCGGAGCGAATGCCGGTAATGAGGGCTGCTGGAATGATACTGCCAGCCTGCAGGATATGCGGATCGGGCGGAACGTTTAGCCGACCGCTCGCCAAAGTGCCGCCATCATTTGCTCGATCAAGAAACGCCCGCTTGGGCGAAGTGCGGGTGGAGACTTCTTCTGAAACAGAGTTTGGTTGTGCACCCGCCAAAGTGGTAGGATCGATGCCAACGGCCGCACCATCACTCGCATCACGCCCACTGGCTCCGGCAAGAAATAACCGGCTCGTCCGTGCGGCGTCGCGTTCCTGCGCGGCAAGCTGGCGCGCTTGCGCTGCTGCGCTGTCTTGGGCAGACATCGGCGGTTGGCCCGCCGAGGCTGGTTGCAAGGGCGGCAGTGCCGCAACCCCACCATTTTGCTGCGCATCCAGAATAGGCTTGCCAAGATCGCCGGGTAGCGGCGGACCGAGTTTTGGGACGTCGCTATAGTCTTTGGGTGCTGCAGCCAGCGCATCGGCGGCGGTTTTTCCGTCGGTGATCAGCAATTCTGCGGGCTTTTCCTGGCCCTTTTCATAGAGCGCATAACCGAACGCTCCACCGATCATTGCCAACGTGGCTGCGCTCGCGATCCCGACCGTCTTGCGCGATAGCCGCATAACGGTTGGCAGCGGAGGGCGCAGCCGCAGGTCAGGTGGCGCAGTCCTAGGCGCGGGCGCGGCACCAACTTTGGCACCCGTATCTTCGGGTTCGTTGGTCATCGCCGCTGCTCCTTTGCATCGCGCGTTATCCGCACACGCTGTTCGCTCTTGCGACCACCCATGCGGAGTTCGGCCGCAGCAAAAAGTCGGTCGACGATTATATGGCGTCCGGTCACACGGTAGTTGACCAGCTCGCCCTCGCCATTGCCGCCAAGCACGAACACAGGCGGCATTTCGCCTTGCGCAATCTTTTCCGGAAACTCGATGAATGTCCGCACCCCGTCGTCAAACGCACGGATCGGTCGCCAATCGGGTTTGTCGCCCGAGATCTTGTAGCCGAATGACAGGTTGGGGAGCGCAATACCGCTTGCGACAGGTGCTGCCTCTTCGGCGGCGCGCGCGCGGCTCCGAATGGCAATCAGCTCGTCCATCGGATAGGTCCAGGACACGGAAGCCATATAGGTTGACGCATTAGCGCGCAGTTCGAGGAAGTAGGTGCGCCTGTCCGTGTTGATCAGCATGTTGGTCTTGAGATCGGCGCGCGTCGGCTTGACGAGGATATGCACCTGTTCGGCAGGCCCAACCCCGCTCACTGTGTCGCCGATGATCCAGCGGACAGTATCACCTGCCGCCACTGGCCCCGGCCCGATCAACCGTTCACCGGGCTGAAGCGCAATATCGGTGATCTGTCCGGGCGCTGCATAGACTTGATAGAGCGCGCCATCGGCCCAGGCATATTTTTGCATTGCGTTGAAGAAACCGTCGCGTCGCGGCTCGATGCGGGCTGCATCATTCGCCTGTTCGATGCGAATGCGCGGGCCTCCCGAAACGGAACGAGCGGAGGCTCGATTCTTCGTGTGTTTGCGGACAGGCCGTATTTTGTAAGCAGTGGGTTTGGGAGCCTTGATCAACGGCGGCTCGCTGGTTAGTGCCTCAAGAGCAGGCGTTTCGTCCGGCGCTGCAGGTGTTTGCGCTATCGCGGGTATCGCGACGATAGCAGTGCCTAAAAAGGCAGCGACAAGCATCTGCTTCATTTGTTTGTGCATAGTGCGGTTCATTGACCTAACTCCTTCGACCAGTTGATGGCATTGACGAACAGCCCGAGCGGGTTCTTGCGCAGGGCATCGGGGGTTTTGGGGGTCTGGATCGTCACGGTGATGATCGCCGACCAGCGCGTGGTCTCGGAAAGGCTGCCGTCTTGATAACGGCGCTCGACCCAGGCGACGCGGAAGCTGGATGCCGAAGCGCGGATCACGCTGGTGACATCGACACCGACCTGCACCTTGCCGACCTGCGCAAAGGGATCGTTGGCGCGGGCATAGTCGTTCAAGGCAAGTGCGCCCTGCGGGCTGGTGAAATTATAGGCGCGGAGCCAGTTCTCGCGGACGACAATGGCGTCGGCGGGGATCGAGCGGACCTGTTCGATGAACCGCGCCAAGTGAAATGCGATTTGCGGATCACTCGGCTGCCAGTCAGCATTGGCGGGGGCAACGGCCTGCGCTTCGCCGAGTTTGTCGACCTCAACCACCCAAGGAACGATGCTGCCGCGCGCGCCCTGCCAGATAATCCCCGCAGTAAGCGTGCCTGACAAAGCGAGCGTGCCGAAGAAGGCAAGCCGCCAATTCTTCGCCTGCACCCGCGCAGAGCCGATCCGGTCATCCCAGGCTTGCTGCGCCCGCTGATAAGGCGTGACCGGCTGAGGCGTGGCGCCGTAGCGGATCGAGGGTCGTCGAAACATCGTGTCTAGTCCTTTTCGCTGGTATCGATGGTGGTGCCTGCTCCGCCGCTGTCACCCGATTTGAGCGTGTGGGCGGCGATGGTGGCGGTGTGACCGATGGTATGGCGGTCTTTCATGGCCTTCGCCCAGGCAGGTGGCGATGAAGCTGGCGCAGGGTCGGGTTGCTGCGGCGGCGTATTCGGGCCGGGAATAATCGTCCCGCCCGCCGCACTAACCCCGGAACGCGCACCATCCTTGAAGCTCTGCTGCATTCCTTCGGCGGATTTGCGCAACGGCGACATTGCGGCATTCGCCCCAGAATTGACGGCTGCTTGTCCAACCGCGCCAAGGCCAGATGCCACGGCACCAGGTCCGGACTTGCCAAACGATCCCATCGAATAGGCCATGCTCGCACCGCCGGCGGCTTTGGCACCACCATGCGCGGTGGCGGAGGCGGCGCTGGCAACCGCGCCGCCAGCGAGCTTCGCTCCTGCCGCCGCGCCGATCGCCATCCCGCCTGCGGCGAGCGCGGTTCCGGCGGCGGCGCCTGCGCCAAGCTGGGGGCCGCCCGAAACGATGCCGCTGGCGATGCCGGGGCCGAAGATGCCGAGGCCGAGCAGGCACAGGCTCGCCAGCACCACGCCAAGCGCGTCTTCGATCGTCGGTTCGGGGCCGATTGCGCTCGAAAACTGGGCGAACAGCGTCGAGCCAATTCCGACGATCACCGCGAGCACCAGCACCTTGATGCCCGACGAGATGACGTTGCCGAGCACCCGCTCGGCCATGAAGGCGGTCTTGCCGAACAACCCGAACGGGATCAGCACGAACCCGCACAATGTGGTCAGCTTGAACTCGATGAGGGTGATGAACAGCTGGATCGCCAGCACGAAGAAGGCGAGCAGTACAATGGCCCAGGCAAACAGCAGCACCACGATCTGGATGAAATTCTCGAAGAACGAGACGAACCCCATCAGCTCAGCGATCGAATCGAGGATCGGGCGTCCGGCATCGAGGCCGACCTGCGCGACTCGCCCGGGCTGGAGCAGCTCGGCGGCGGTGAAGCCGGTGCCGCTGGCCTTGAGGCCTAGCCCAGCAAAGCTCTCGAACACGATCCTTGCGAGCGCGTTCCAATTGCCGATGATATAGGCGAACACCCCGACGAACAGCGTCTTCTTGACCAGACGCGCGATGATGTCGTCGCCTTCGCCCCACGACCAGAACAGTGCGGCGAGCGTCACGTCGATCACGATCAGGGTGGTCGCAATGAACGCCACTTCGCCCGAAAGAAGGCCGAAACCGCTGTCGATGTAGCGGGTGAAGATGTCGAGGAAGCGATCGACGACGCCGGTGCCGCCCATGTCAGTGGCTCCCATCCGGAGTTGCGCTCTGCGAAGGCGCGGCGCTGTCGCTGTTCAGCGCCGCGCCTTCACGGGCTGAAGGACCCGTTTCATCGAAACGCGATCCGTCCGCTTCATGGACGGTCATGAAAAACCGGCTGCGTTGTTCAGCCCAAGCACGCATGCAAAGTTGATCACTCGCCGCCGCCTGGCCGATGCTGCGGCACCGGCGCAGTTCGGCGCGCAGCGGATCGATCTCCTCTTGCGGGACAAGAACAGTCTCGGTCTGCGTTTGCGCGGGTTCGTTCAATTGCAAGGCGCTGAGCGCGAGGGCGGTGACGACAAAGCCCGCTGCGCCGATCCGCGCAATAGTGCCGGTCTTCATGGGAATGGCTCCAATCAGTCGTGGAACATCTTGGCAGCGCCAGGCTTGTAGCCTTCGCCTTTGCCAAGGAAGCGGCGCATCTGCTCACGCGCCTGTGCCTGCGCTGCGGCCTTTTGCGCGGCATCGAGCGATTGCGCTCGGCCGAGCGCCGCCATCGTTGCTGTCAGGTCAGCCAGCTGCTGCGATTGCAGTGCGAGGAGCTGGTTTCCAGCCTGCGCTGCCTGCAGCGCACCGGTTGCCGACTGGCTGGCGGTGATGAGCTGCTGCATCGTCGTGCGCGCACCTTCCATATTGCCGACAACACCAGCTTGCACCTTCAGGGCATCTTCAAAGGCCGCGACACTGTTCTGCCAACGGCTTTCAGCGGCTTGCACCATTGATCGCTGGCTTTGGGTCAGGTCCATCGACCTATACTGCTGGCCAAAGTCGCGCTCGATCTGCTGGACATCATAGGCCATGCGCTGGGCTTGGCCGAGCAGTGCCTGCGTCTGCCTCAACTGCGCCTGCAACGGCTCAAGTGTCGAAAGCGGCAGGCTTTGCAGGTTGCGCGCTTCATTCAAAAGCGAGGTGGCCTGGTTCTGCAGCTGGCGGATCTGGTTGTTGATCTGCTCAAGTGTTCGCGCAGCGGTCAGGATGTTCTGCGAATAGTTGCGCGGATCATGGACGATACCCCCTATCTGCGCCTGTGATGGCGAAGCGACAACGAGCGAGGCCCCTGTCGCGACAAAGGCAACCGAGGCTGCAAGTGCATGTTTGAACGATTTGAACGTCATGGGGACTACTCCTTCACTGCTCGGGGATGGCCATTTGGCCGGGGGGAAATACGAGGGCGGCTGAGCATGTCGGCGGCCCAGTCGAGTCCACGATGCATGAGCCATTGGCGCGCGAAATCATCAGGGCCGTGGGCTTCGACCAGCGCGGTAATGGCGAGTTGACGGGCTTTTGACGATGTGGCGGCGAAAGCGAGCGCGACTTCGCCAAGTCCCAATTCGAACAGCCGGTTGCCACGCGTTGACTGGCAATAGTAATCGCGCTTCGGCGTCGCCTGGCTCAATATCTCGATCTGGCGATCGTTCAGCCCGAACCGGCGGTAGATGCCCTGAATCTGCGGTTCGAGCGCGCGTTCGTTGGGGAGGAATATCCGCGTCGGGCAGCTCTCGATGATCGCAGGGGCGATCGCCGAGGTCTCAATGTCGGCGAGGCTTTGGGTCGCAAAGACCACGCTCGCATTCTTCTTGCGCAGCGTCTTCAGCCATTCGCGCAGCTGCGCCGCGAACAGCGGGCTGTCGAGCACCAGCCAGCCTTCGTCAATGATGATCAGCGTTGGAGAGCCGTCGAGCCGCCCTTCGATCCGGTGGAACAGGTAGGACAGCACCGCAGGCGCGGCGGCCGAGCCGGTCAGCCCTTCGGTCTCGAAGGCTTGTACTCGTCCGTGGCCCAGCCGTTCGGCTTCGGCGTCGAGCAATTGTCCGAACGGCCCGCCAAGGCAATAGGGCGCGAGCGCTTGTTTAAGCTCTTGGGCTTGCAGCAGCATCAGCAACCCGGTCAGCGTGCGTTCGGCGACCGGCGCTGAGCTAAGCGAATTGAGCGCCGCCCAAAGCTGCTCCTTGGCGGCGGGGTCGATCGCGACGCCTTCGCTCGCAAGGATCGCCGCCAGCCATTCCGACGCCCAGATGCGGCTTTGCGCCTGGTCGATCTGCGCCAAAGGCTGGAGCGTGACCCCAGCATCACTGTTATCGACGAGACTACCTCCAAGGTCTTGCCAGTCGCCGCCCATTGCGAGCACGGCGGCACGGATCGATCCGCCGAAATCGAAAGCGAAAACTTGAGCGTTTTCGTAGCGCCGGAACTGCATCGCCATCAGTGCGAGCAACACCGATTTACCCGCACCGGTCGGGCCGACGACAAGCGTATGCCCGACGTCGCCGACATGAAGGGAAAACCGGAACGGGGTCGAGCCCTGGGCCCGACCGAACATCAAGGGGGGAGAGGCTAGATGTTCGTCCCGTTCCGGCCCCGCCCACACGGCTGAGAGGGGGATCATGTGGGCGAGATTGAGCGTTGAAATGGGAGGCTGGCGGACGTTGGCGTAAACATGGCCGGGGAGCGAGCCGAGCCAGGCTTCGACCGCGTTCATCCCTTCGGCGATCACGGTGAAGTCGCGGCCCTGGATGACCTTCTCGACCAGCCGCAGCTTCTCGGCGGCAAGCCCAGCGTCTTCGTCCCACACGGTGACGGTCGCGGTGACATAGGCCTGGCTCACATAGTCCGAGCCGAGTTCCTGAAGCGCCTCGTCAGCGTCGGCGGCCTTGTTCGAAGCGTCGCTGTCAAGCAGCGTCGAAGCCTCGTTTGTCATCACCTCCTTGAGGATCGCGGCAACCGATTTGCGCTTTGCGAACCACTGCCGCCGGATCTTGCCGAGCAGTTTGGCGGCATCGGTCTTGTCAAGCATCACCGCGCGGGTCGACCAGCGGTAGGGGAACGCGAGCCGGTTCATCTCGTCGAGCAGCCCGGGGAAGGTCCGGCTCGGAAAGCCGATGATCGTCAGCGTGCGCAGGTGCTGATCGCCCAGCCGGGGTTCGAGCCCGCCGGTGAGCGGCTCGTCGGCGAGCAGCGCGTCGAGGTGCATCGGCGTCTCGGGAACCCGGACCCGCTGCGCCTTGGTCGAAATGGTCGAGTGCAAATAGGTCAGCGTCTCGCTGTCACTCAGCCATTCGGCCTCAGGCATGAAGCCTTCGACCAGGTGCAGCAGCCGCCCGGTGCGGTCGATGAACCCGGCGAGCAGTTCGTGCGGATCGACCCCGGTCTGCGAGCGGCCTTCGTAAAGCCAGGTCTCGGCGCGCGCCGTGTCCTCGGCCGGCGGCATCCACAGCAGGGTCAAATAATAGCCGCTCTCGAAATGCGCGCCTTCCTCGGCGAACTGTTCGGCGCGTTCGAGATCGACGAGCGCCGAAGCCGCGTCGGGAAATTCGCAGACCGGATAGTCGAGCGCCGGACCACGCACTGCCTCGACCCAGATTGCCCAGCCCGAGCCCAGCCGCCGCAGCGCGTTGTTGAGCCGCGCCGTTGTCGAGACCAGCTCGGCGGGGGTGGCGGACTCGAGGTCCGGCCCGCGGAACCGCGCGGTGCGCTGGAACGAGCCATCCTTGTTGAGCACCACGCCGGGTGCGATCAGCGCGGCCCAGGGCAGGAAGTCGGCCAGACTGGCGGAGGTCTTGCGGTATTCGCGAAGGTTCAGCATCGCAGCCTCACACACCCATGAAGTTTGGAAAGCGCAGGTGCCGCCGCGCGACATCGACGAATTGCGGGTCGCGCTTGGCGGCCCAGACCGCGAAGGCGTGGCCAATCGCCCAGAGCACCAGTCCAGCGATCCACAGCCGCAGGCCGAGGCCGACCGCACCCGCCAGTGTGCCGTTCATGATCGCCAGCCCGCGCGGCGCGCCGCCCAGCAGGATCGGCTCAGCAAGCGAACGGTGGACTGGGACGTAGTAACCGGCGACGCCGGAAGGATCGGGGGCAGCATCCATCACACCAGCGCTCCGCCGCCGAAGCTGAAGAACGAGAGGAAAAAAGACGAGGCGGCGAAGGCGATCGACAGGCCGAACACGATCTGGATCAACCGCCGGAAACCGCCCGAAGTATCGCCGAATGCCAGCGTCAGGCCGGTGGCGATGATGATGATCACCGCCATGATCTTGGCGACCGGGCCCTGGATCGATTCAAGGATCGACTGGAGCGGCGCTTCCCACGGCATCGACGAGCCCGCCGCATAGGCGGGTGCGGACAGCATAAGCAGGGTCGCGCTGGCCAGTCCGGTTGCGCCGAATTTGCGAAGGCGAATGGCAAGCGAAGTCATTGAGCATCTCCAGTGCTTGAGGGGGAAAGGGGTGAGAGGCGGTATTCGCCGCTGCCATCGAGGCCATCGACGCGGGCGAGTTCGGCGAGGCGGCGGCCGGCGCCGTCGCGCACCAGCACCGCGATCACGTCGATGGTCTCGGCGATCAGGGCGCGCGGCACCGTGACTACGGCTTCCTGGATCAGCTGCTCCATCCGCCGCAGCGTGCCGATCGCCGATCCCGCATGGATCGTGCCGATGCCGCCGGGATGGCCGGTGCCCCAGGCCTTGAGCAGGTCGAGCGCCTCTGCGCCCCGGACTTCGCCGATGGGGATGCGGTCCGGGCGCAGGCGCAGCGCCGAGCGGACCAGATCGGAAAGCGTCGCCACACCGTCCTTGGTCCGTAGCGCGACCTGATTGGGCGAGGCGCACTGCAACTCGCGGGTGTCTTCGATCAGCACCACGCGGTCGGAAGTCTTGGCGAGTTCAGCGAGCAGCGCGTTGGTCAACGTGGTCTTGCCGGTCGAGGTGCCGCCCGCGACCAGCACATTGCACCGCGCCGCCACCGCGTCGCGCAGCACCGCGGCTTGTTCCGCCGACATGATCCCCGCCGCGACATAATCGTCCAATGTGAACACCGCGACGGCGGGCTTGCGGATCGCGAAGCTGGGTGCGGCCACCACTGGCGGCAACAGCCCCTCGAACCGTTCGCCGGTCTCGGGCAGTTCCGCCGAGACGCGCGGGACATCGGCATGGACATCGACCCCGACATGGTGCGCGACCAGCCGGATCACCCGTTCGCCGTCCGCCGCCGCCATCCGCTCGCCGGTGTCCGACACGCCTTCACCCAGCCGGTCGATCCACAACCGCCCGTCGGGATTGAGCATCACCTCGATCGTGGCCGCATCGTCGAGCCAGGCCGCGACGTGACGCCCCAGCGCGGTCCGCAACATGCGAACACCCCGCGATTTTGCCTCGGTTCGAAGGGGGACAACGCTCACTTGGGGCTCCTCGATTTGGACCTGAGCGAAGCGCCGCCCGGACAACGAGGAAGAGCAAGAGAGCCAGAAAATGGCTCAAGGCAACATCAAAATATCAGCGGAGTAGTGTGGGGTAGAGCGACAGGGAGGGGATGGATTTGCCGAAAGCAATCTGGCCGAGGTGAGGGCTCACGCGGGTAGTTTCAATTGAAAACATGGCGATTCGGTAGTGGCCGAAGCGGGACACTCAGCCAAGTGAGAATGGATCTGTCGTATTGCGGAATGCGACCTTCAAGGAATCAGCTATTGGCAGCTTTGTGCCAAGTTTGCCGTAGGCCCAAAGCACATTCCAAAACCAACCGGTTTCCTAAATGCTTAGCGAAATCAAATGCGAGCGATATCTGGCGAGCATTTCGGCCTGCTCACCCTTTGCGAACGGTAGCTTCTCGTTACATTCTGCAATTGCTTTCGGAACTGTTCCCCAATCGCACTCGCCGTCAAATAGCACGCGGCTATTGATGTGGGCGCGAACCTCCGCTCGAAGCGCGTCTGGCAGAAGGTCAGGGTGTTCCGCGTAGATGACGCGCGCGGCTAGAAAACCATATTTCTGGTCAACAAATTGCGAAACCAAAAGGTGGCGCTGATTCCACGGTGTCGTGTGGAAGCGTTCCATGAGCTGATTGTCGGGTGGCGTTGGGAACCCACCATAGATCTGCTGCTCGACATGCTCGGATGGGTCATAGACCGCTTTGGTTTCCTCATAGACGGCCAGCAGCCTCTCTATGAACGCGCCATCCCCAAGGACGTTTGCCGCCCGATCGGCAATCTCGGATTCCGAAAGGTCGCCAAGGCACCAGTCGGGCGCATCATCGAGCGAGCGCAACGTCGGCGCGGCATTGCTTTTGACTTTGCGGAGGGGCTTGGGTTTGTTGGCAAAACATGCCCCCAGGGCAGCATCAGACATACGCCTGAAATCGTCGGGATCATGGGACAGGTCATAGCAGAGGTGCTTGGTCGCTTGCTGGCTGTCCACTCCAATCCGAATGATTGGATAATGCTTATGGCCGCCAAAGCCAAAAAACTCCGTCAGGAGGAGTGCCTCACTATCGAGCAAGAATGCTTCGACCGTGGATTTTTGCGAGAAGCGGATGAAGTTTGACCACTCCGCGCTCGCGCCGTTTGCAGCCATTTTGCAGAGGTGAATGACAGCTTCAACGTCAGCCATCGCATCGTGAGCGCGGCTATGATCGAACCCGTTAGCCGGAGCAACGCGATCAAGTTTGAAAACCGGCCTACCCTTATCATTCTCTGGGATCACGAAGCAGTCAGGTTCAAATTGCGCCACGGCTTTGGTCAAGATCATGGCATCGGCGCGTGTGTTGCCGCCTTGTTGCGTCAGGTATGGATTGTGGAGCGTTTGATACTGCGCTTGCCGCATCAGCTCTTCGTCAAAGGCGAGGCTGTTATAGCCAACAAAGATCGACGGTGACCATTCCAAGAGCTTGTCTCGGATGGCTCGGATCATGCCGTAGTGACTGGGGAGGTTCGGATTGGTGGCCTGTTCAATGGTAACGCCAGTTACCAGCATTGCCCCCGGCGACATCACCGTCTGCGGGAGCAAGCGACAGCGTATCTCGAACCGATCAAGCTCATTCAACTCTTCATCGGTTTTGATGGCTGCGAACTGGAGGATTTGATCGAAGAACTTGTCCGTTCCAGTGGTTTCGGTGTCGTAGAAAACAAACCCCACCAAAACCCCCTTGCCTTCACGCGAAGGCGAGCAACCTATATTGAAGCGCAGATAGGCTGACCTTGAACTTTTTGGCGATGGTCTGCAAGCGATCCACATCGTCTAAGTCTATGTCGCCCGTTCCGATCATGGGTTCGAGTAAGACTTTGGGAATGAGAAGCTCCGAGGCAAAAGCATTGGCTTCAATTTCCATTTTGTCGGTGCCTTGAGCGGCAAGGGTATCGCGCCGCAGGATTGCGAACCCTTTATCGACATGCACCGCGTTTTCGATATGCGTCCGGTGCATAATATGGTGGCCTAGCTCATGGGCCATTGTGAAGCGCTGCCGGTTGGGATGGTGGAGGGCATTGACGCCGATGACCGCCACGCCATCTTTGACGAGGGCCATGCCGGAGAGTTCTTGATCAAGTGGCGAGAACTGGATGCGAATGTCGCGGCGCTTGATGATTTTCTCGACCGGCACCGGCGCCGTGACGGCTCCGTAAGCGGCCAACACTTCACGCGCCCTTTCCCGCGCAGCATCTTGAATGGCGCTCATCGAGCCGAACCACTTTGCAGTTGGCCGAGCGCGCTCTTTAGGAGTTGTTCGACACCTGACATTTGGTCGTCGGACACGGATGCGCCCCATGTCGAAAGGCGTTCACCGGCTTCCGCGACAAGGGCGCGCGGCGGAACAGCAGGCACAAGTTCGGTGATAGCCTTGAGGTCAAGCGCCTTCATCAACCCATAGACTTGATGCAACAGCACCTTTTGACGGCCCGATTCAATGTTGGCGATTGAAGCTCTCGAAATGCCAACGACTTTGGCAACTTCAGCCTGCGTCAGTCCGACCATCTTGCGGCGCGTGGCTACTGCACGGCCAAGCTCTAAATATATTGACTGCTCATCCATTGCCGCGCCCCTGCACTTATGCACCGGCAATGTCAATCACACAAACAAATGTTTGCGTGATTGACGTCACAATAGTTTGCATTGACGACATTTTGGATTCCCGCCATAGAGCGATTCGCAAGCTCGGAATCACCCGATTCTTTTTGGAAAGGAACTGCCATGCAGCTCGAAGGTGCTGTTATCAAAGAACAAGGCCAGACCTTCGCGGTCGTGGCTGTGAAGCGTCATGTCACTGACAATCGGCATGAGGCCGATGGCGCAATCCGTAGCTTCTCCCGGTGCTTTCCGGGGATGCCGATTGTCCTGATGTCGCAGGACTCGCGCGGAACGCCCACCTATTTCGGTCGCCGCGACATCGCCAACTTCCTCTCGCGGGTGTCGATGCACCGCATCCCGTGGAAGCGTTACACCTTCAACTAAGTCCATAGGAGATTTTATGGCCAAGAACACCGGAAGCAATTTTCGTCGCGGCGCAGTTACGGGCCGCACCCAGTTCCAGCGCGCTGACGGCAACTACCAGAAGCGCAACGAACGCACGGGCGAGTTTATGAGCGTCAAGAACGGCGGATCGCCGTTCAAGGGCGTGGCCCGTGAACCCGATGGCCGTGACGGCCCCAACTCCTAACAAGCAGACAGTCCCCTCTATAATCGACATTCGTGCGAGCTGCATCAACAAGTAGCTCCGCGACAGGAACAAACAACCTTGCAAGGAAAACCAACCATGCCAAACGAACACGAATCTGAGAAAGGCGAAAAGCCTGACACCAAGACTGTTACCATCTTCGTGAACGGAACGGAGTATGAAGTAACTAAAGGCAAGATCAAGTACGAAGACTTGCTCGTTCTAATCGAGGCGCCGGAACTGCCTGAGAACCAACGCTATCAGGTGATGTACAGCAAGGGCAACAGCGACAAGCCGACCGGCACCCTCATTGAAGGCGAGTCCGTCGAGGTGAAGAAGGAAATGGAATTCGATGTCACACCGGCTAATCGCTCGTAGCCCCGACCTTCTTGCCATGCGGAACGATGGGTATAACCTCGAGATTCGCAACGGCTATCTTCTTGTTAAAGATGTTCCTTATGTGACCGCTTCGGCGACAGCACGGCACGATGGCATCCTGATCGCGAAGCTCGACACCCAGGTTGTCGACGGGCATGAGCAAACCCGGAAGCCAGACAGCCATGTCGCATATTGGACCGGCGAGCATCCCTGCTACGCGGACGGAAGCAAGCTTCGCAGCTTCGAAAATCCGAGTGAGGCGCAGGATTTCGGAAGCGGGGTTCGGGCCGACTTTACATTCTCGGCCTGCAATAGCTACCGGGACTATGAACACAAAATGCTCGGTTATCTTGGTTGGATCGTCGGCGAGGCGCGCAAGCTGCATCCCGAGGCTACCCCGCAGACACATCCGATCTACGCGACCGATGAAGAAGATGATGATATCTTCCACTACATTGATACGGCTTCAAGCCGTGTGCACATCGGTGCTGATAACGAAAAGCTTGAAAACCACCGTGTCGCGATCATCGGCGTGGGCGGAACAGGGTCTTACGTTCTTGATTTGATTGCGAAGACGCGCGTTGCGGAGATTCGTCTGTTCGACGGCGACAAGTTCGATACCCACAACGCCTTCCGTGCGCCCGGCGCATGGTCGCTCGCAGAACTGGAAGCCAAGAAATCAAAAGTCGAAAACCTTTTCGACATTTACTCGAAGCTTCGCCGGAAGGGCCTCGTAAAACACGATGCGCCTTTGACGTCTGACAATCTGCACCTGCTCGAAGGGATCACGTTTGCGTTCATCTGCATGGACAACGGCAAGGCCAAGCGCGCCATAGTGGATTGGCTGATCACGAATGATGTGGCCTTCATCGAGGTTGGAATGGGGATCATCCGTGCGCCGACCGGGCTTCAGGGCATCGTGCGCGTCGTCAGCAGCACGCCCGAGAAACGGGATCATATCGATTCCCGGATTTCCTTCGGGACGGACGACGAGGCTGAGAACGAATACTCCACCAATATCCAGGTAGCCGAGCTGAACTCGCTCAACGCAGCGCTCGCTGTCATCCGCTGGAAACGCACGATCGGGTTTTACCGAGACGCCGGGCGAGAATATTCGACGACCTACCAGATCGCGACCGGAGAACTTTGCAACGAGGAGCGCGCGTGACGAGACAGCACGGGCTTGGTCATATCTACGTCGAATTCATTCCGAAAGAGATCGACGAAGGAATCCTATACATTTCGCGACGGTTCAACACCGCCACGCACCGCTGTTGCTGCGGGTGTGGGTTCAAAGTTGTGACCCCGCTGAACGCGGCCAAATGGACTCTGGTGGATCATGGTGAGACCGTCTCTTTGGCCCCGTCGATTGGCCTGGGCGCACTCCCATGTCGATCCCATTATTGGATCAGGCGCGGTCGTGTTGACTGGTATGCAAATATGACTGCTGCGCAGACGCGTCGCGCGCAATGCAGTGATGAGTATGCAAGCCGCATGTTTACGGGCGAGATCAAGCCGCCAGTGCGTAATCCTCAGCCTGAGCCGCGCCAGCGACCGAGTCTATGGGCATCGATCAAGGCTTGGTGGAGCTCGTTCTGGAGTTGAGGTGTAACGAAATCTAGGCAGCCTGAATGCCTATTTCAGCAACTTCTCCGAGGCGAAGAAAGGCCGTTTTGCCAGCGGTTATGGTCAGGACGAATGTCGCCTTTAGAGCGTCGGGGCTTCAACGGCCAATGTCGCGAAAGTCTCGAAATTACCCGTCCGATAGCTTCACATCTCGTCGCAACCCCTCCGCTAGCCGCGGTCCCACTTCAAGCTTGCGCGCCAATACCTCGATGAAACCTTCATAACGCTCCAGACCTTTTGCCTGAGCAGCAGCAAGCGCCGTATCGGGCAGCGGCGGGTTGGCGGTCAGCCAGAAGCGGACGAACAGGGCCAGAGTTTCGTTGGTCACTTCAACGTGGTAGTCGAGCTTCTCGAGTTGTCGCGCCAGCTTGTCCATGCGGCGGCTGAACGCGGCTTCGACCCGCTCGTCGGCGTCCGGCGTGAGGATCGAACGGAGCGCGGTTTCGACAACGAGGCCCTGGGTCACGCCACGTCGACGGGCATGCCGGGCAAGGTCGTCGGCTAGATCGTTGGGCAGGCGGAAGGTGCGTTTGACGCTCATAGCGCGATGCCGTCGCCAGGATCGAGCGAGGCTTGGCGCGCGGCACGCTGCATCCGCGTTCGCAGTTTCTCGGCGCGGATAGCATCGTCATCTGCCGATACGGTTTCGCCGAAGTCGAACTCCCTGGTTGCGGGTTGCTTGGCCGGGGCGATATCGACATGAACCGGCAACTCGGGTTCGCGCCGTACGCCGTCATTGGCTGGATCGGCTTTGGCGGGTAATCCGGGTTTGGGTTTCGGTCCGTCCGGCGGCGCAGCGCCGTGCCAGTCATCGTCTGGTCGTTGGTCGGGCCGTAACGTCTTCGGATCGGGCGCGGGCAACAGCTGCTGCTGAAACTGCGGATCGGTGTAATAGCGCGCCTTGTTCGCAAGGATCGGCGGGGCACCGGACATCAGCACAATTTCCTGATGCTCTGGCAGTTGAAGAATTTCGCCTTGGGTGAGCAAGGGCCGCGAGGTTTCCGAGCGCGAGATCATCAGATGGCCGAGCCAGGGCGAGAGCCGGTGGCCGGCATAGTTCTTCATCGCGCGCTGTTCGGTGGTGGTGCCCAGCGATTCCGACACACGCTTGGCGGTGTGATCGTCGTTGGTGGCGAAGGTCACGCGGACATGGCAGTTGTCGAGGATGGAGTTATGCTGGCCGTACGCCTTGTCGATCTGGTTGAGCGACTGCGCGATCAGGAACGCCTTGAGGCCATAACCCGCCATGAAGGCGAGCGCGCTTTCGAAAAAGTCGAGCCGCCCGAGCGCGGGGAACTCGTCGAGCATCAACAGCAGGCGGTGGCGGTCGCCCTTGGGGGTCAGCTCTTCGGTCAGCCGCCGCCCGATCTGGTTGAGGATCAGGCGGATCAGCGGCTTGGTCCGGCTGATATCGGATGGCGGCACGACGAGGTAGAGGGTCGCCGGGCTTGCCCCATCGACAAGATCGGCGATCCGCCAGTCCGAACGCCCAGTCACCTCGGCGACTACAGGATCGCGGTAGAGCCCCAGATAGGACATGGCGGTGGAGAGCACACCTGATCGCTCATTCTCGGACTTGTTGAGCAATTCGCGCGCGGCGCTGGCGACGACCGGGTGTGTCCCGGCCTCGCCAAGATGCTGGGTCGCCATCATCGCCTTGAGGGTCGCTTCGATGCTCTGCTTCGGGTTGGATAGGAACGCCGCGACCCCGGCCAACGTCTTGTCCGTCTCGGCATAGAGAACATGAAGGATCGCCCCAACCAGCAGGCTGTGACTGGTCTTCTCCCAGTGATTGCGCTTCTCGAGGCTGCCCTCGGGATCAACCAGTACATCGGCGACATTCTGGACGTCGCGCACTTCGCAGATACCGCGGCGCACTTCGAGTAGCGGATTGTAGGCGGATGACGCCATGTTGGTCGGATCGAACAGCAGCACCCGGTTGAAGCTCGAACGGAAGCCCGCGGTCAGCTCCCAATTCTCGCCCTTGATGTCGTGGATGATTGCCGAGTCCGGCCAAGTTAGCAGCGTCGGGATAACCAGGCCGACGCCTTTACCGCTTCGCGTCGGCGCAAAGCACAGGATATGTTCGGGGCCGTCATGGCGCAGATAGCTTCGGTCGAATTGACCCAGCACCACGCCTTTGTCGGCGAGCAGTCCCGCTCGTTTGATCTCGCGGCGCTTGGCCCAGCGCGCCGAACCATAGGTCGTGGCGTTGCTCCGCTCCCGGCCGCGCCAAACCGACATGGCTATGGCGACAACGATCGCGACGAACCCTCCCGATACGGCGATCATCCCCGCAGTGTCGAAGATCTTGGGCGCATAGGCGTCGTAGCTGAACCACCACCAAAATAGGTCCCAAGGTCGATAGACCGGGTGACCTATCAGGCCGAACCAGGGCAAACCCAGCTCCGGTTGGTAGCCGAGCGCCGCCGCCGTCCACTGCGTCGCACCCCACACGCTGGCGAGGATGATGAGGGCCACGGCGATGACTTGGCCCCAGAGTATCTTGCTTGCCGACATGGATTAGCTCCTCGAAACCGAGAAGCGCACCAATCGAACGCGGAATCATCGATGATCAAGCGCATTCGATCAGCATCAAAGCTTGGCGCGGAAAGACAGGCCATGGCGTATGAGTATCCCGCAACAAGACCCGCAGAATCGTAGAAAGGACAACTGACATGAAAATGATTCAAGATTATATCGCTTGGTGGACCTCCAACCGCGAACGCAATCGCCAGAAAACCCAAGCCGAAATTTGGATCGATATGCCTCTTAAGCTGAAGTGGTTCTTTTTCTTCATGTTTGGCGCAATGACTTTGCTCACAGGACCAATCGTGAAAGAAAGTCTGCCACTCCTGATCACAGCGACCGACCGAGCTTCAACCGCTGAATTACTGTCGGCGGAGGGCATTGTTGCATGGTCGTGTTTCGTTGTTTTTGCAACCACCGCCGCTTGGTCAGGATTTCACTTTTGGGGCGTGACGAGACTTTTGCAGAAGCAGAATTTCGGGGTTTAATCTCTCAAATTCCCAATCCCCGGCTGCGGCCAAGCGACCAGTCGATGCCGCCGCCGGATTTGGTGACGCCTATCAAATACTCGCCCAGATGCTTGTCGAGCGCGGGCCGCCAGGGGACGAGCGCGAATCCCATCCCATCGTCGATCATCGCGAACCGACCCGAGGGGAGCGTCACGCGCTCGCGGTAGGTTCCCGATACTGTATCGCCTTCTTGCGTAGCATGGCGCGGCAAACCTGTCCGCGCGCTGATCGCGTCGGCGGCCGCGGTCAGCTCGCGTTCGCGCAACGTGTCGAGCAGGTTGCGGGCGAGGATGAACCGGTTGCCCTGCCGTCGTGCCAATCCCTCTTTCTCCAGAAACGCGGTGCGGTCGATCCGGGCTTGCTCGATCTCGGCCCCGAACCCGCGGCTGGCGTTAGTGGCATCGGACGAAAGCAAATGCCGGTCGATCCATGTTGCGCCGTTGGCGGTAACTTGTCGTTCCAGTGGAAGGACAGGGCGGCAGCCCAGCGAGGCCCGCACCTTACCGTCGTCGCCCTCCCAGCTGCGTAGCTCGACGATTGCACCGGGGGCAGCGTCGCCGGTCCATTCAAGGTCTCCAAACTTGAGGTGATGAACCCGCCCGTCGGCACCATCGACAATGGCATAGGCTTGGCCGGTCAGCTCGTCGTGCAGCCCGCGTTCGACCAGCCTGCCGATCACTGGATCGGCTGGCGTGTTGATGTGCATGGCAAAGCGGTCGGGATCAGTTTCTCTTCCGCCTGTCGTCATCGCGCGGTGCATGGTCTTGATGATGTCGCCGCGCATCCCGAGATCGCGCAATGTTGACTCAAGACCCGGCTTGATTGTCCAGCATCCGGGACCGATCCGCTCGGCCAGACCAAGCCGCTCCAGTTTCATCGCCCGACCTGCGAGATGCTTGTCGAAGCTGGAGTGGCTGTCATGCGCATTGGACCGAATATCGATCAGTCCGGCATTGCTGTCCGCGATGGATTGCAGCCGGCGATCAAGGCTGGTCCAGCGTTCGGCTTCAACCTCGCGCTTCAACGACAGATCGATGTCACGTTCGCTACGATGCCCCAGTTCGGCGGTGACCAGCTCGGCGGCGCGGGCGCGCATCCCGCTGCCGATATAGTCCGTGTCGATGACAAGATCACGCCCATCTTCGGCTTTGCCGCGAACCAGCAAATGTACATGCGGATTATCAGTGTTCCAATGATCGACCGCAACCCATTCGAGGCGGGTGCCGAGATCATGTTTCATCGAAGAAACAAGATCGCGGGTGAAGGCGCGGACATCGGACAGCTCGGCACAATCTTCGGGTGAAACGATGAAACGGAAATGATGTCGGTCGTCAGCGCACTTCGCAGCAAAGACTTCACCGCTTGCCTGGTCGCCATTGGCATCGAACAGTTCGGCTTCCTTGCCGTCGAGCGTGACGCCATCGCGTTTAAGATATGCAAGGTGCCGCGCCAGCGGGGCCGCCGAATATTTGAGCGTACGATGCTGGATTATGCGCGCCTTGACCGTGACGCGCCGGTTGAGCGTCTGGCTCCCTAAGCGATAAGCAGCGCCGCGACCGCGACCACTTTTGCTGGTGCCGCGAAATGGTCCGCCACTGCGTGCCGATCCCGCAGTGCCGCCGCGTTTTTGAACCATCTTGATCTGGGCAACAAGCGTTCGTGCCTTTTTGGACGAGCCTCGCCCGCGATCCTTACCTTTGCCCGGGCGAACACGAAATTCGTCTTCGCTCATCGGATTTTGAGGCCGCAAGCGGCTGCCATACGCAGCAAACGCGCAAATCTGCCAGTTCTCAAAAGGGCTGCCAGACAGTAGCGCAAAATGCTGGCAACATAACCTATTGAAAACACCCACCAACCACCGAACCAGCCATACGCTGTTTTATCTTGCCATCCGATTCTGCCCTTCGACCCCTGCCGCTGTCCCTCGCACAAACACACGCCAAGCGCCGCCAGGCCGCGCCATCGCGCGCCACAGCATTTCATTGCCGGAACGCCGAGGAAACTGGCGCGAAAAGCTCGTTTTGAGCGCGGGGTTGAACCGGATTTGGGCTGCCAGCGAGTTGATCGGCGTTTACGCCAAGATCGCTTTCAGGACGCGCTGATCGCGGAGCGAACAGCGAGGCTTGTGTCCACAAAACGACCACTGGACGCACCGCCATCGGCGACGAGGACGTTGCAGAAGCTGCAACGGCGGTGCTGCCGGATTGCAGTCGCGGTACAATCCGCGCGACATAGTTGATGGTTTCGGCGGGTAGCGGGCGACCGCGCTTCGCGTAATCCTCATAGCGTCCGGGACCGGCATTGTAAGCTGCGAGGAAACCCGGCGCACCATATCGGTCATACATTTCGCGCAGGTAAGATGTGCCCGCCATGATATTGTCGCGCGGGTCGAATGGATCGCTGCCAAATCCGAACCGGGCGCGTTGGCGCGCCCAGGTTCCGGGCATCAGCTGCATCAATCCCATCGCCCCGGCTGATGACACTGCCGTGACCCGGCCCGCACTTTCAACGCGCATCACCGCATAAATCCAGTCTTCGGGAATACCAAAGCGCAACGAGGCTTCGGCGACATGGACAGCGATATCGATGCGCTGCGTTTGCACTTGGTGAGGCGTTGACTGCGCATTTGCGTGGTCCTCCGCGAATGTCATGGCGAGCATTGCCAAAACGATAGCGAGGCGCATCGTCAGTCTGCCTTGTCGCGTTTGGCGGGTCGGTTCCATAGCAGCACATGGCTGCGGGCATCAGCCTGAAACAGATTGGCGCGCAGCGGATAGGCAAATGCCGGGTCGTCGATCTGCACCGCCACATAAGCTCCGGCTTTCTCGCCGACGCGCTTCCAGCCTGCGCCAACTTCGATTTGATCGCCCTCATCGCCCATCATCACACGGTAGTCGGGCGCGTTCTCGGTGTCCGATGGCTCGGCCGGAACCAGCGTCAGCGTCACGTCAAGCGTGACGGTCCGTAAACGTCCTGCAAAGCCGTCTTCGGTTGCGGAAAACTGGCCGATCTGGGTCATTGGTCTTCTCCTTCTTGGATGTGGATTGGTTGATCGAAGCGAGGCTGGGCGAACCAGACATGAGCGCCTCTGCCTCCTTCATCGGTCCAGACGGGCGTTGCCCGACCGATCACAGTGCGCAAGCTGAGCACTCCGAAATAGCGCCCGTCGAAACTCGAAGGCGCAGCCGGGTTCATCACAAACAACTCGCCCGGTTTGATGCGGCGGCACCCGAACCATACGGGTAGCGGTCGCCCGGCGCGGTCACGCGCGCGGGCTATGCCAACCAATTTGCCGTCAATGGTGATGCCATGCGCGAAGCGGCAAACGCGCTGGCCAGAAACAGCAGCAAGACGCTTCAGCAGCGGCAGACGGGCGGGCAAATAACCACGTTCTTGCATCAGATGGTGCAATACCGGTGGTGGCTCGATGGCAACGCGCTCGCCGACATGAAGGCTCGCCTTGCCCCTGATTGCGTAAAGCCCGGTCGGTATGCTGGGTGACGCGTTCCACACCATATAGTGCGATACCGGCACAAACAGCGTGGCGAGCGCGGCAAAGGCAATGCTGCCCGCGAGCAAGGCGATGCGCGCCTTCATGGCGACACCCGCTGCCGGGCAAGCCAGGCTTGATGACGCTCGGCAGTGTAAGGCCTGGGCTTTGCGGCAATCGCAAGCCGGTTGTGAATGTGCCGCCAATGGTCCGGTGCAACATCACATGGATCAATGTCTGCCGCTTCGATTGCGTCAATCAGGTGGAAGACCTGCGCGACTTTTGGCCAGCCCGACACCGACAGCAAAATGTCGCCGCCGGGATCGACCTGCGCCAATGTCGTATATGCTTCACCGAGCGCGACAGCACGGACAATGTCGAGCGACGAACGGATCGTGCCATGATCATTGGCAGCCCAGCGGACAAGCGCGAACAATTGGCCTGCGGCATAGCTCTCGATCCTGACATGCCGGTCGATGATGCGTCCTGCCACTGGCTTGCCAAATTTGAGCCAATCCTCGCGCTGCCCTTCGTGCCAGTTCAACTCGACATGGGTGAGCAATTGCTGGTGCGTCGTCTGCGCCGTAAGCGGCTCAACTGAGGGCATGGCGGCGTTGATGGATGCGCTGCTCAAGGAAGCATTGAGTGCCATCGACTTACCGCCGAACCATCTGGCTATAGTGGCGCTTGGCAGGGTAAACCGTTCCGGTGCCCGGATCGCTGGTCGATTTGCGCAAGCCCTGTTCGGCCCAGGCATCGAGATCGGCAATGGCATAGACAATGCGTCCGCCGAGTTTGCGATAGGCGGGGCCGGTTCCGTAGCAGCGATGCTTTTCAAGCGTGCGAGCCGAAAGCCCGAGATGCAGCGCGGCATCAGGCGTGCGGACAAAGCGTGGGATCACAGGGGTAATGGGGGCATTCATCGACAGGCTCCGCGTTCCAGAGATAAGGCGGGGCAATTCCCGCTGATGGGAACGGGCAATGGCGCAGTCGGGATGGGGCCGGGGAGTGACAGATTGGGGGTGGGTGAAATTGTCACCCCCTCCCTTTCAACTCATATTTGAGCTCAGACGAAACAGGGAAAGCGCCAAAATCCGCCGTCGATCATGGCTGCTGTTTCAGCGAGCATTCGGCGAGTTTGGCGCTGTTCGCTCGAATTTGCCCAGTTGCGCCCATCGAGGGAAATCGCATTGCGAAAGATCAGGCCAGAGGCGATGTCGCGGGCGGACGCGCCAGATGCTCTTGCATCCGCAATGGCCAGCATTTGCGAAAGCCGGGTGCGCTGATAGCGAGAAGGCGCAAACCGTGGGCAGAGTTTCGATGCGGGCTTGCTTGCCTGAAGCGTGGCAAAGAGCAATGCTGCTTCAAGCCGGGTTTGCGCCATTGGATCAGCTGACATAGCAAACCGAAGTGTGTGTGCGTCCGTGCTGCTAGCAACGTAAAGCCGAACCCGTACATTGCTGATCGCTACAACGAAATGGTGCTGAACGCCTGCGTCAAATCGAGCGAGCAACTGCGCACTTCGAGGGAGAATTTCGACGAAGCGATCCGTATCACCTTCCAAAAGAACCATCGTTGCAAGCCTATCCGGCGACCAATGCGCCGGTGTGGCAACTGGTTCAGCATCAGGATGACAGGGGAAAGCTGAGGCCCCAGCGCCGGGCTAGGCCCTCCTGTTCGCTCTGTGCATCAGTTGGCCGCTCGCTGATACGCCGCTGGGTAGCGTCATAATCTTCGGCATATTCAACATTGCGGCGCAGAAACTCCTGCGCAAAATCTGCATAGTCGTGCGACAAATATTCCGAACTGGCGTCTTTTGACCGCCAAGATGTCCCACCGCTCATGGAACCTCCGCAACCACCTGGCAATTCTGCCAAATGCCAACAGTTTGGAATCCATGATGAATTCGGAAGTAACCAAATCCGACGCTGCTATATACTGAAACGCGCGGATAAATAGCAGTATTCGATTGTCGTTCCGGCCCTATCTGACTTGGGCTCTCAGGATTTGTGCATGACCAGCAGATGCCTGTAGCCGTTGGTTGTCATCCATCGAGCGCGTTCTAGGTGATTTTGATGGAGCTGCTTTGCGCGATCAGAATCGATCTCTGGGTCGATTTCAAAGACGATCTGCACAACCTCTCGCCAGTCGGCCCCCTCCGCATCAGCGTCAAGTAACCGTAAATAGGTGACAAAATGCCTTTCGTCATAGGCCGTAATGCCATCTTCGCGGGGCGGACAATCGACAAAGTTGCTATCGTGCATGAGGATCAAGCTAAGCCATTTCAGGGGGTTTGGGCAAAGGGTATTTGGTATGACCCGTCGCGCTTTCAGCACCCTCTATACTATGCCCCGATTTGCATAACATCATGCCATTCGGGCATTACTCGCATGGCGGCGGAGCGCGATACATCTAGATCGGATCATATGATGCGAGTGTTATAATACGTCGCATTATAATACGCGAGCGGTTTCTAAACTGCGGATGGACATCCGCAAATTGTTTGGCGCCAATGTGCGCCGCATCCGCGAGGAATCGCATTGGAGTCAGGCTGAAATCGCCGCACGCATGGGCCTTGACCGTGCGTATATCAGCATCATCGAGCGCGGCGGTCAGAATGTGACATTGCATTCGATATGGGAGGTAGCGCAGGCGCTGCGCGTTCGGCCTGCCGAACTTTTTGTCGAGAATGCCGGTGAAGATGAACCCAAAATCGAACCCCGCCCGGACGAACCGGACGGGGCTTGATCTTTGGGTGGGTCAGTCGCCGTTGTTTGTGCGGGTACGTGACCAGATGAGGTTGAAGGTCTTGCCGTCCTCGTCGTCGAACAGATTGGCGTAGATCGGAGCAGCGAAGCTCGGATCGTCGAGCTTGAGCGAGAGATAGTCGCGGCCCTCATTGCTCTGCTTGGCCCAACCAGCGCCGATTTCAGCGCGACCGACGAAAACCCGGTGGGTTGGTGCCTTGTCGTTCTGAACGTCGGTTTCTGCTTCGATGCGGACGTTCTTCTGTTGGAGGCTCATCGTGACGATCTCGCCGGTGTAGCCTTTTGCAGTCTTGGTGAATGTGCCAATGTTTGCCATGTCGATTTCCTTCTTGGTTTCTCGAACCCGCGACCATCGCGGCCTCGATGGCGACGGCAAGGCAGCGAGCCGGGACCGATGCACATAAAGTGCCGAAACGGATGTGGAGGACGGCGCAGACGGCGCTATTTTGTTGCGCGAGGAATGCGTGGAACACGCAGGGGGAAATAGTACCGGCAAGCTGTTGCATCGATTGGACCGGCAGGCGCAAAGCGCCGGTTGCTGCCAGTCCGCCATTCAGAGAGGCCGTGATGGTCGTGGGATCGAACCGCAGTGTATGGAAATCATGCAACATAGGCACATTCACCAAGACCGCCTGAGGCAGTCTGCAACGCAAGCCGCGATGTTTTCCCCAAGAAGATTCAGCTTCATCGAAACAGATTCGTTAGAGCGCTGACGTCACCGAGCCCGACGAATCCCGGTGCTACCAGAAGTCGGAGTCTGTTGGGTTAGAGGGGCTATGGCGCTTCTATACTCCATCATGCCGCATTTCCGGGCAAAGGCCGGTCCCATCTACGCCAGATTGTTTGACGGTGAGGGCTTCGAGACTGTGCCAGTTTTTGTTCCGTCACCGGCGATAGACGGTGCCTGATGCGCCCCAGGATCAAGCCCCGTCTGGTTCGTTCGAGCGAGGTTCGGTAGCGAACGACCTTGCCTAGTGGCGTTCTCTTGGTGCGGTCCCGAACCGCACCCATGTTGTCACCGCAATGGTGGCCGTTGCGATCATCGGCAGAACTTGCTGCCAGATCGATACGGGCATCGTAGCAACGGCAAAACCGCGCATGGCGTAATAGCCCGCCAGACCGGCAGGGAGCGCGAAAGCGAGGCCGATGGCAATGCGGGTTGCGGGCGAGCTGACAAAGGCAAGCAAGCATTGTGCGAGCGCGAGCGTCGCGATTGCAGCGACCGCAGCGCCCGCAAGTGCAGCAACCAAACCCGCGCCGCTGTGGTAGATAGTTTGCGCTGCAAGAAACGCGCATGACGCAGGAAGCGCATGGACCGCGAGCCGCAAGAGCAACGCGCCGATCAGGGTTGCGGCAATCACGAAGAGGGCAAGGCCAATCACCATATCGCTGATTTCAGGCGATTGACCCGCTTGACGCTAGCCCCCAAATGGGCCGTCCCATCATACTCCGTCCGACGAAAGGCAAAGCCTGCCCGTTCATCGGTCATCCGCGAACGCAAAAAGTTGGCAACTCGATTTCGGCCTGCGCGATGTAGCGACGGATCGCGCGGATCGAGCCGAGTTGCTCAATGGTCTGTGCGTGCAAAACCAGATTGTCGTCCTCGTCGACAGAGAAGTTCAGTGGACCAGTCTTGCCATCATGGACAACGCGCTCGGCCCCAAAACTGCCAGGACAGGAACCAGACCAGCGTTGATAGGCCAGCCCTTCATCGCAGCAGAACTGCTCAAGACCATCGAAGATGCCCCAAGGCACTTCGTGAGCGAACCGCCGCAAAGCATCGTCCTGCGGCAACTGCGCAGGATCGAAGGGTTCGCCATCCCATTCAATTCGCAAATCATAATCGGCGATGTGCGCGGCAAGCTGCTCCAACTGTGCCACGCTGACGGTGCCACCGATGGCGATGCTCGCGGAAACCCTGTCAGCCATGTCATTTCTCCTGTGATGGGGAAAGGGCCGAACGGAAGCACCGTCCGGCCCATCCTTGCTCATGCCGCAAGCCGCTCCTCTTCGGCCTCGACTGCTAGTGCCTCGGCCTCTTCCGCATCGACCGGAAGTGCCGTGACATTGGCGGGCGCGTCGGGGTCCGGCTCGTCGGGCCGCTCCTGCTCGGCAATCCAGCGCGCCCGCTCGGCCGCCTTGACCGTGGCGACACCGCCGCGCTCGGTATAGGCCGATGGCGGAAACGCCATCCAACGCGGCACCCACGCCTCGCGCTTAGCACGGCCATTTTCGCCAGTCAGATGATCGGCAATCAGACCCTTGATGGTCTTGCCCTTTTCGTGCGCGTTGGCGGTGGCGACACTTGCGCCGCCGACCTCGGCAAGGATGGCGGTCGCCACCTCGCGGTCGCGCAAGAGGTCGTAGAACGCCGCATCGGCTTCCCAATAGTCCGCCATGTTGACGCGCAAGTGAACCCCAAGCGTCTCGATCAGGTCGCTGCCACAGGCCAGCGTCTCCGCCATGACCACCGCTGCCACCTCTATGACCACCGTATCGGGCAGGTCCAGCAAGCGTTCCACCAAAGGGCCAAGATCGCGGCGCGAGAAGCTGCAAGCGGCAACCGTTTCGCGGTCGGCATCGAACCCAAGCACCGTGAAGATAGCGCGGCGACGGTCGTCGAACTTCGCCTCGGCAATGCAAGTTTCGATGCTTTCGGTCACCGCCTCGTTGCGGTTGCGCTGGCTCTGCACCTCGACCTTCCAGAGGGGCGACCCCATGATCGCATGCGCGACCATCACGCGCAGCGCGACATGCGGATGGCTGGCAAGTTCGGTCCGCACTGCCGCATGGCGGTGCAAATCGATATAGGCGGTCAGCGTCGAGGTCAGTTCGGGCCGCACCATCTTGGGCGAAGCCGCGCAATTGTCGCCCGCTGCCTCGGCCTTGCGCAGCCGCTGGCCTTCCTTGCTCGTGACATAGCCCTCATGGAAGGTGACTTCGCCGCGCTGGTTCACATCAATATAGACGCGACCGCCTTTGCGCTTCGGCGCTTTTTCATGCTCCCATGTCGAGAAATGCTGATTGGGCGGCACGATCTCGACCGCGCTCCACCCGTCCTCAAGGTAGGCGGCTTTGCGCTTGTCGATTTCGGCAGACTGCGCCGCCCAGAACGCATCGCTGTCGGCAAAATAGCCATCTTCCTCGAACAGGTTGGTGACGATCTGTCCCTGATAATCGGCCATATCGAACAGCGCCGCCTTGACCGAAATCGCGCCGCCGCCGAACAGCCACGCCTTCAACTGCTGCCCGCGCGGTGCATAGCTGTCTTCACCCTCGAACAGCGCCAACCATGATTTCTGCTGCGCCTTGGTGGCAAGCGTCAGGTGACGGATGGTCTCGGCGTCGATTTCCTCGGCGCGATAGGCTTCGCGGATGCGCGGCAAGAGATTGCCGAGCGCGAGGATACGCTTCACCTGCAATTCGGTGAGCGCGAAGGTGGTGGCGATGGCCTCTACGCTGCGGCCTTCCTTCACAAGCCGCGTATAGCTCTCCCATTGGGTCACCGGATCGGGCGCTTGGCGCAGCATATTCTCGATCATTGAGATTTCAAGCGCATCGGCATCGTCAGCCTCGCCGATGACGATGCAGGGCAGCGCGAGATCGTCCTGACCCTGCTTTGCTGCCTCAAGGCTGGCGAAATAGCGCCGCTTGCCCGCGACGATCTCATAATGGCCGTCCTGACACCCTTCGACGTCGCTCAGGGCAGGATTGAGCCGCACGAACAGCGGCGACAATACACCGCGCCGGATCACTGACGGCAAGATGTCGGCTACATCGGGCGGCTTCTTGCCGCTGCGCATATTGAGCTTGCTCACCGAAAGTCGGTCGAGCGGGATTTGGTCTATCTGCATGATACTCACTCCTTCATAGGTGGCCCCGCCTCCGGGGCATTTTCGGGGGCAGTGGAGACGGGGCCGGGGGAACCGATTGGGACAATCCCAAGCGGCCTTCTGCCCTCCGGGGGGATGGAGGGGCGGAAGCGGGTCAAAACAGGTTCAGCTGGTTGCGGGCGTTCATGTCGAACAATCCGTGATCGGCGGGACGCTGCGCTTTCTTCGGCAGCATCGGCGCATTGGCGAGCACCGCGAGCCGCTGCGCGGGCGTGATTGGTGCGACACCTGCCACCAAGGTCTGCACCCCGATGGGCGTTACCTCGGCTTCATAGATGGGAAGGGGCGTGTCCCTGCTCATGCCGCTGCCTCCAAAGGCAGTGCGTCGGTGAAAGCCAAGAGATAGTCCGCCGCCTTGCTGGCTTGGCTCGCGGCCTTGAAGATCGCGCGGCTGTCGCTGCGCAAGACGGTCAGCCAGTTTGCCAGATAGTCGGCGTGGCGAACGGTCGGGACGATGCCGAGCGCCGCGCACAGGAAAGCCGAGGCCAGTTCGGCGCACAGTTCCTCGCGGGCATAGGCGGGATTGCCGAACCCGCCCGACTGGTCACGGTCGATCCGCGACTTGTGGCCGGTCCAGTGACCAAGTTCGTGGAGCGCCGTCCGGTAGAAATCGATCTGATGGGCGAACGCTGGTTGCGGCGGCACCTGCACGAAATCGAGCGAAGGCGAGTAGAAGGCTTCCGCGCCACCGATGCGGAAATCGGCACCCGTGGCGGCAATCAGCGCCTCCGCCTCGACATGCGGCTGACGTTCGGGCAGCGGCGCGGGCGTGGCGCTAAACCGCTCTGGCAGTCCCTCGCATTGCGCGACGTTGAACACCGTAAAGCGTTTGAGAAAGGGAATGGAGCGGACAGTCTCGGCGTCGCCCTCACCCTGCTCGTGCCCCGCTTCGCCCTTCGGCGTAAACCGGTCGGCATAGAACACAGTCTGCCCGCGCTCGCCTTTTCGGACGCATCCACCTGCGGCCAGCGCCTGCCGAAAGGTCAGCCAATCCTGTGACGCAAAGCCACCCTCGATCACCGCACCCCACAGGATCAGGACATTGATCCCCGAATAGGGGCGGCCCGAAACCGCATTGCGCGGCAAGCCAATGCCCGCTGCCGCCGAACTCCATGGCTGCACCCACGGAAACACGCCCGCCTCCAGCTGGGCGATGATCGTCGCGGTCACTTCCTCATAGAGCGAAGCGCGCGGGGCCGCATTGTCCGACGCGCCCCGCGCGGCGCGAAGCGCCGCCTTGCTATGCTTGCCGCTTGCTCTGCCCTTCGAAACTCCACGCGCCATGCTCGCCTCCCAAGACTGCCCAAAAACCGCACACCGGCCCCGGAGAGGCGGGGTGGGCGGCACAGAGCGACCAGAGAGGCGCCAAAAAGGGACAGGCGGATCCGCATGACGATCAAGCGACCATGAAAAGGCAATCGGCACCGGCCGGAACGCGAGTGGAGGACTTGGGGCTTGCCCCAAGTTGCGCCTGGCCGCGACGCGCCTAGACGGGAGCGCCGCCCACCCCGTCTCTCCGGGGGCGCACCAACAACGCCGGCGCGCATGCGCCGTCCACAGCTACCTGCTCATGCAAGCATCGCGGCGAGCGACAAGCGAGCTTGCCAAAGCGATCAAACCGCACCCTGAAAGGAGGCGGGTACCGCTATAGTGACCAAAGCAGGCGGAAAGCCGGGGCTTGTCGGCTTGTCTGCCTGCGCATGCCGCCACGCCCGCCGGTTCAGAGTGCGTGCTGGGCCCTTTGCGTCAAAGCGCCGCGCCCGCAGGAGCCTGCTGCTAAGCAGGCGGGACCGAGCGCGTCATCAGCCCCGCTCATCATATGGGCGTTGCGGGGCGAAGTCCCGCTCGAAGGGGTAGGCCGAGACAGCGCAGCGGCTCGGACTCAGGGGAAGGCTTTCCCCTCTTCATGGCTGTATTATAATCTCAGGCGAATCTCAAATAGGCTCAACCAGTTCAAATAGGATCCGCCAAAGCGCAAATATAACGTGGGAACGAGTGTGGGATCAATCTCAGAAGATCTTCAATTTTCTCAATTAGATTAATAACTTAAAGAGAAGAATTGGTGACCCCTACGGGAATCGAACCCGTGTTTCAGCCGTGAAAGGGCCGCGTCCTAACCGCTAGACGAAGGGGCCAATCGCTTGGCGAGCCGCGCCTTTACGGATTCGTGTTGCGCGCGTCAAGGCCAACATGCTGCAAATTCAGTCGGCAAAGGCAGCGTCGTCGATATGCAGTTCTGCCTTGGGCGTCGCGCCCCAATCGTCGGTCTTTGCACGGCCCGCCAGCCAGTATTTGCGGCCCCGTTCGCCGTGGAGCAATTGCTGCCCCAATGCGCTCTCGCCCTGGCGGAAGGCCATTGCCTTGAACGACTGCCCATCGTCGCCGGCGACTATCGCGCGGACATGGTCTTTTCCGACGACATCGCACTTGACGATCCGCACCGGTCCGGTCGCCACGCGCGGGCCGGGCCAGCCCATGCCGTAGGGCCCGGCCGATTCCATCGCATCGACAAAGACCGGGTTCAACCCCCGCGGCGTGACGATTGCGTCGATCAGCAAGGCCTTGTTCCCTGACGCACGCGCGACATCGGCCGCCAGGCGCTCGTCCAGCCAGTCGGCCAGCGCCTCGATTTGCTGCACGCGAACCGTCAGTCCTGCTGCCATCGCATGACCGCCCCCCGCCTCCAGCAAACCCGAATCTTTCGCAGCGATGATCGCGGCGCCCAGATCGACCCCGGGAATCGAGCGGCCCGATCCCTTGCCTGTGCCGGTTTCATCGACCGCAACAACTATTGAGGGTTTGCCGGTCTTTTCCTTGATGCGGCCGGCGACGATGCCAATAACGCCGGGATGCCAGCCCTTGCCGGCGAGCAATGCAACCGCACGGTTGTGCTGCGCAGCGATCATCGCCTCGGCTTGCTCCTGCACCACGCCTTCGATGGCGCGGCGTTCCTCGTTCAACCGATCGAGCTCGATCGCGATAGCCTGTGCCTCGACCGCGTCTTCGGTGGTGAGCAGGCGAACGCCAAGGTCGGACTTGCCGACCCGTCCCCCTGCGTTGATCCGCGGGCCGAGTGCAAAACCCAGGTCCGAGCAAATCGGTGCGCGGGTCAGGCGGCTGGCCTGAATGAGCGCGGCCATACCGATATTGCGGCGGGCAGACATGATTTTCAGGCCCTGAGCGACGAATGCGCGGTTGAGGCCCTTGAGCTGCGCGACGTCGGCAACGGTACCGAGCGCCACAAGGTCAAGCAGCTCCATCAATCTGGGTTCGGGGCGATTGACGAAATAGCTGCGCGCCCGCAGCGTGCGGATGATTGCTGCACCCAGCAGAAAAGCGACACCGACGGCGGCGAGATGGCCGTGCGACGCTGCGTCGTCGGTCTCGTCCAACCGGTTCGGGTTGACGAGCGCGAACGCGGCGGGGAGTTCTGACGCGCATTTGTGGTGGTCGACAACGATGACCTCCAGGCCGGCGGACCTGGCCTGCGCGAGGGCGTCATAGGCCATCGCCCCGCAATCGACGGTGACGATCAGCTTGCTCCCGCCCTCGCCGATGCGGACGAGCGCCTCGCCCGAGGGGCCATAGCCTTCCATCAGGCGGTCGGGGATATAATGCCCGGTAGCCAGCCCCAGCGAACGGAACAGGCGGATGAGCAGGGCTGCGCTGGTGGCGCCATCGACATCATAATCGCCGTAAACGGTGACGGGCTCCTGCGCGACGACCGCATCGGCCAGTCGTTCAGCGGCCAGATCCATATCGCGGAAGATCGACGGGTCGGGCATGAAACCGCGGATCGTCGGGTCGCGGTGGCGCTCCAGATCGTTGCGTGGCACGCCCCGCGCCATCAGCAACTGCGTCACAAGATCGTCGGGCTGAAAGCCTGGATCGCGCGCATCGACATCCGCATGGCGCCACTGCCACGCCTGGCCGGTAATCGATCGGGCGATGTTAAGCACATTGGACATGCGCCTTCCCTATGCGGGCGTGCGGATGCTAGCAAGCATCCCATGAAAAAGCTGTTGATAGTCTGGCACAGCATGACCCGCGGGTCCGAAGCGCTGGCGCGCGCCGCGCGTGATGGGGCGGCCGAGGTCGAGGCACAGCTGCTTCATGCGGGTGAGGCAGCCGAAGACGATATGATCGATGCGGACGGCTATCTGTTCGTCTTCCCTGAAAATCTGGCAGCGATCAGTGGCGTCATGAAAGCATTTTTCGACCGCTGCTACTATCCGTGCCTCGGACGTATCGAGGGGCGGCCCTATGCTCTCATCATTTGTGCAGGATCGGACGGCAGCAACGCGGCGCGGCAGGCGGAACGGATCGCCACGGGCTGGCGATTGAAAAAGGTGGCCGACAGCATGATTGTCTGCACCCATGCGCAAACGCCGGAGGCAATATTGGCGCCGAAGGTCATCGCCAATGTCGACCTTGACCGCGCCGCGGAACTGGGCGCGACCCTGGCTGCCGGTCTGGCAATGGGTGTGTTCTAGGTCCTGACCCTAGTTATCGGTGACGCCGCGCCGATGCTCGCTTTTCACCCAGCGCACCGTACCGGAAGAGGCGCGCATTACGACGCTTTCGGTCGTGATCCGGCCATCGCGGAGAGTCTTCACACCTTCCAGCAACGATCCGTGCGTCACCCCGGTTGCCGCAAAGATGCAGTCGCCCTTGGCCAGTTCTTCCAGATCGTAGATCTTGTCCAGATCCTCGATACCCCATTTGCGCGCGCGCAGCCGCTCGTCGTCATTGCGGAAGACAAGGCGCCCCTTGAATTGCCCGCCGACACACCGCAGCGCGGCTGCCGCAAGCACCCCTTCGGGCGCGCCGCCGGTGCCCATATAGATATCGACCGTGGTGTCGGGATCGGTGGTCGCGATGACGCCCGCGACATCGCCATCGGGGATCAGCATCACGCCGCAGCCGATGGCGCGCAATTCGGCAATCATCTTTTCATGTCGCGGGCGATCGAGGACGCAGACGATAAGCTCATTCGGTGCGACGCCCTTTTCCTTTGCCACTGCCGTAACATTTTCCGCCACGCTTCGGTTGAGATTGACGATGTCGGGCGAATAGCCGGGGCCGACAGCAATTTTTTCCATGTAAACATCGGGTGCATTCAGAAGATTGCCTTCCTCCGCTGCGGCCAGCACGGCCAGCGCGTTGGGACCCGCCTTGGCAGTAATGGTCGTGCCCTCCAACGGGTCGAGTGCAATGTCGATCCGGGGACCTTTGCCGAGGGCTGAGCCGACCTTTTCGCCGATATAGAGCATCGGCGCCTCGTCGCGTTCGCCCTCTCCGATGACCACCGTACCGTCCATGTAAAGCCCGTTCAGCGCTTCCCGCATCGCCTCGACAGCGGCATGATCAGCCGCCTTCTCGTCACCGCGGCCGATCATCTTGGCCGCTGCAATCGCGGCTGCCTCGGTCACGCGGACCATTTCAAGGACAAGCACCCTGTCAAGGATCTGGCTTGCTGCGGTCATTCGGTCATTCTCCTAATATGTGCATCACCATCGGTTCGCCGAGCAGGCTGTCCGATGTCGAAAGGGTGTTCAGTGTGTCGTTTATGGCCTGCTCGGGGCCGGCATGGGTGACCATGGCGATCAATGCAGACCCATCTTCGCTGGTTTCGGTTTGGATCAGGCTTTCGATCGACAGGCCGGCATCGCGCATCGCTGCGGTAATTTCGGCAAGGACCCCGACCCGGTCGGCGACCACCATGCGTAGATAGGTTTTTCCGATGCGGTGGGCGCTTGCGGCGCGAGGAAGTATTTCAAGTTCGGCCGAAGGCATCGAGAAGGCCGGACCTGTTTCCTTTCGCGCAATGTCGACAAGATCGGCGACCACTGCCGATGCGGTGGGCTTGTCGCCCGCACCCGCACCCTGGAACAGCAGGCGGCCCGAAAAATTGCCCTCCGCCACCACCGCATTGGTCGCGCCAATGACATGTGCCAGCGGATGCATCATCGGGACAAGGCAGGGCTGCACACGTTGAAAAATGGTGGCCGAGCCGTTCTCACCGTCCACCTCGGCCAGGCCGATCAGCCGGATTCGATAACCCAGCGCCTTTGCCTGCGCGATGTCGGCCGCGAGGATCTTGCGGATGCCGCGTATTTCGACCCCACCGAAATCGATCTGAGACCCAAAACTGAGCGATGCAAGTATCGACAGCTTGTGTGCGGCATCGACGCCGTCAATATCGAATGACGGATCGGCTTCGGCAAAACCCTTTGCCTGTGCATCGGCCAGGACGTCGGCAAAATCCAGGCCTTCGCGTTCCATCGTCGACAGGATGAAATTGCAGGTGCCGTTGAGAATACCGTAAACGCGGTCGATGCGGTTGGCTGCGGCCCCGTCGCGCAGGCCCTGGATGACCGGGATGCCGCCAGCAACGGCTGCCTCGAATTTCAGTGCGGCGCTATGGTGCTCGGCCAGAGCTGCCAGTTCGGCACCATGATGCGCTATCATCGCCTTGTTGGCTGTCACCAGCGCGCGTCCGTTGGAAAGTGTCTCACGTGCCAGCGTCACCGCCGGGCCGTCCGATCCCCCGACCAGTTCGACCACGACATCCACGTCTTCGGCGGTCGCAAGTTCCCCCATGTCGTCGACCCAGCGATATCGTGAAAGGTCCACGCCGCGATCTTTCGACCGGTCGCGGGCGGTCACTGCCGCGATTTCGATCTTGCGGCCTGCACGCCGGCCTATCAGCTGACTGTTCTCCTCGATGAGACGGATGACGCCGGTGCCGACGGTACCGAGACCGGCAAGGGCAATGCGGAGCGGAGCGGGCATATCGATCGAACTTCCTGCTAAGGATTGAGCATTGGCGTCGCGCCTAATGCAGTTTCCGGTGAAACGCTACCCCAAGCTTGCCCGTTTTCGCGACGCTGCCTATAGCGCGCGCATGACTAACCAACCGACCATGCTGGTGCTGGCAGGCAAACGCGACGGCAAACTCGATCCGATGGCTGCGGAGGCGGGCGTCAGCCACAAATGCCGGGTGCCGATTTGCGGGAAAGCCCTGTTGCAATGGGTGCTGGAGGCCGCGATCCCGGCATTTCCCGATACAAAGGTCCTGATTTCAATTCACGATCCGGCGGTGATTGCCGACCTGCCGGCTGTTGTCGAACTCGAACACAGCGGTCGCCTGATGATTTGCCAGGCGCAGGCGGGTATTGTCGAAAGCGTCGAATATGCCATGGCGCAGGCGGGTGGTGGCACATGGCCGCTGGTCATTACCACCGCCGATAATGTGCTGGTGACGCCAGAACTGATGCGCGACCTTCATGCCGACGCGATGGCGGGGGACGGCGATGCTGTTGTGGTTCTTGCCACGCGAGAGGCGATCCAGGCGGCACATCCCGAGGGCCAGCGGCGCTTCTACGAATTTGCCGACGCCGCAATTTCGAACTGCAACCTGTTCTGGTTGCGCGATGCCACGGCATTGAAGGCTGCCGAGGCATTCCGGCAGGGCGGGCAGTTCATCAAGACGAAGGGCCGCATTGCCAAGGCGTTCGGCCTGATCAACCTCATCCGTTTCCGCCTCGGCTGGTGGAAACTCGACACCGCCTTCCGGGCCATTTCACGCCGTCTTGGCGCGCGGGTTGTGCCCTATATGACGTCGGACGGTGCCTATGCAGTCGATGTCGATAACCCGCGCACCTATGCAATTGCGGAAATTTTGCTGAAACAGCGCAAGCTTTAAGGCGTCAGCCTTACCTCGGCGCGCCACACAGGAATCCAGTCGAGCGAGCCCCTGCATTCGCCCATCGCGGTGGCCCTGGTCAGGCGAAACATCGACCCGTCCCACACCCAGCTTTCCGACGTGCCGCAGTCGCCAAGGCCGCGTCCTTTGGCGAAGCTGCTGATCGTCTGCGTGGCCGCGTCCCATTCGACATTGACCAGTATCGGAATCTTGCTGTCTTCGCTGAAACCGCCCGCACCATAATCGAACTGCGCGGGTGCAAAGGTCCATTTGCCTGCTTTGTCGGCTTGCCCGACATAGATGCCCGACGAAAAATTATAGGCACCCGCGCCGCAATTCAGCATGACCAGCGCCTGTGCACCTTTGGGACCGTTGCCCAGGCTATAGGCAGTGTCTTGTGTCGTGCCGAGCCGCTCGGCCGAACATTGGCTGTTTTCGGACAGCGCAACCAGTGCCGATGCGTCGGGCAGAATGTCGGTGGGGGTGATCTTCCGGGCGGTGATGACTGGTAGTGCGGCCTTTTTTGCGGTGGCCATTCTGGGCCCGGTGGCGATTACCGCTCCTCTGGACCCGGCACGCCCCTGTTGCGCATCGATGTAACGAAGCGCTGCCGATATGCCGACCAGCGAAGCGGCGCCCAAGTCGGTGCCGCCGCCGTCGATCACACGCATCGCCTTGCCCCTTGCCATCGCCCGGGCAAGTTTCACTGCATCGGGGCCGACGATTTCGATCGCCCCGCTACCCACCTGCATGTTCCCGGTCTGGACAACCCTGCCGTCGATAACGACGCGATAGCGATCGGCCCTGGTCTCGAAACCGGACAGTTCGATTGCCAACGGTGCGCTGGTACCCGCCTGCCGTGTGACGGCTATCGCCAGCGATTTATCGAACTCCGCAGCCAGAACCACAGCCTGGCAGGCCAAGCCATTGTCACAGCCTACAGTCCAGTCCTCGAAGGTCTGAAGGGTACCCGGCACAGGCGAGTCCCCGGCGGCATGGGCTGCGACCGCCATCAAGGCAGTTCCCGCGCAAGCAATAGCCGTCATTCCCCTGTGCATGGCCAGAGGCTAGCGCTTTTGCCGACGCTAGGCTAGGGGCAATCAAACGCACGGTTAAGGGAGCATTTATGAGAGCAGTCGGCGTCATCGGAGCAGGGCAAATGGGCGCGGGTATCGCGCAGGTCAGCGCGGGAGCTGGCTATCATGTCTATCTGACTGACCTCGATCTTGAAAGAGCGGAAGCCGGCAAGGCAGGCATTGGCAAGGCGCTGGAAAGGCTGGTTGCGAAAGAGAAAATGGGTCGGAACGAGGCAGACACGCTGCTTTCA
This sequence comes from Sphingomonadaceae bacterium, assembly GCA_016742125.1. Lineage (GTDB taxonomy): Bacteria > Pseudomonadota > Alphaproteobacteria > Sphingomonadales > Sphingomonadaceae > Sphingorhabdus_B. Next base: position 38,792 of record JACVCM010000010.1, read on the forward strand.
CGGATCGAACCCGTCGCGAGCTACGAGCCGATGGCTGATGCAGGCCTGATCATCGAGGCCGCTACCGAGCGAGAAGACATCAAGCGCAAAATTTTTGAGGCCGTCGGCACGATATTGGGCCATCAGGCGGTGCTGGCGTCGAACACCTCGTCAATTCCAATCACGCGGCTGGCCCAGGCCTCACCCGATCCCGCACGCTTTATTGGCGTCCATTTCTTCAATCCGGTACCGGTAATGGGCCTTATCGAAATCATTCGCGGGCTTGCGACCAGCGACCGGACGGTCGACCTTGTGCGGCAATATGGAGAGGCGCTCGGCAAGCAACTTGTTTTCGCAAACGACGCCCCCGGCTTCATCGTCAACCGCATATTGATGCCGATGATAAACGAAGCCTGCTTCGCGCTGGGCGAGGGCGTGGCCAGCGTCCGCGATATCGACACCGCTTGCCAACTCGGCCTGAATCATCCGATGGGGCCGTTGACCCTTGCCGATTTCATCGGCCTCGACACTTGCCTGGAAATCACCAAGGTGCTGTTCAGCTCCACAGGCGATCCCAAATTCCGCCCCGCCCCCTTGCTGCAGAAATATGTCGAGGCGGGCTGGTACGGGCGTAAGGTGAAGCGCGGTTTTTATGACTATTCGGGCGATGCGCCCGTGCCTACGCGGTAAAGTCGGCACGATGAACGGGTTCGACCCCGAAACGCTCGAGTTTTATGCAGCCGAGGCAGCAACTTATGTTGCCTGCCGTCCGGATGACGTTAATCCAGAGTTGCCCGCGTTCCTGGAACTTTTACCAGTTGGTGCACGAATTTTGGAGCTCGGATGCGGGGGTGGGACCGACGCCGAATATATGATTGCCAAGGGATTCGATGTCGAGCTGACCGATGGCGTCGCGGAAATGGCAGCGCAGGCGGAAGCTCGCTTGGGGCGCTCCGTAAAGGTCATGCGCTTCGACGAACTCGACGCAGTTGAGGCATATGACGCAGTCATCGCCTGCGCCTCCTTGCTTCATGTTCCGCTTGAAGAATTGACCGCTATACTGGCCCGAACATGGCGGGCGCTAAAGCCAGCCGGATGGCATTTGGCGACATACAAAACGGCTGGTGCGCAAGGCCGAGACGAACATGGCCGCTATTACAATTATCTGTCGGGCGACGAAGCGGACCGTCAATACCGCAAGGCTGGCGCATGGGCGTCGATCAACTTTAGAGAGCGAGCCGGGATCGGCTATTTCAGTGCCCCTGCACAATGGCTTGAGGTTGTTGCGCAAAAACGAGCTTGAAATGTAGGATTTGATTTGGGAGCGTCTTCCGGCCGGTGCGCAAGCGCCGGCGCGGCTCTTTCTCACTGTCGAGATGCCCGAAATTTCAGAGGCCAGCCATGTCCGCTAAAGCAACAAAGGATACAATTGGGGGGTGGCCTGTCGGTATCTTTTGTATCTTTAGGGTATCAGCTGGTCGTTTTAGGTGCCGACTATCAGATCGTCGCTCGCGACACTTCAAGCGCATGTTCGATGTCGGCGATCAGGTCGTCCACATCTTCCAGTCCGATCTGCAGCCGCACCAGCGACCGGTTCTTGGCCCACGGCACTGCTGAACGGCAGCTTTCGGGGTGAACGGGGAGAGCTAGGCTTTCGAAACCGCCCCAGCTATAGCCGATGCCGAACAGGGTCAGCGCATCGACGAAGGCCGCCGCCCTGTTTTTGCTGCCCTTCAGCACGATGGAAAACAGCCCTGCCGAGCCGGTAAAGTCGCGCTTCCAGATGGCGTGGCCGGGGCAGCCGGGGAGCGCGGGATGGAGGACGGCCTCGATCTCCGGCCGGCCGTCGAGCCAATGCGCGATTTTCAGCGCTGACGCTTCATGCGCCTTCATCCGCACGGCCAGCGTGCGCAAGCCCCGGGAGGCGAGATAGGCATCATCGGGCGATACGACCTGCCCCAGCTGCTGCGCGGTCTGGCGAAGGCGTGTCCAATATTTCCCGGTCGTTGTGACACTGCCGATCATCACATCGCTGTGGCCGACAATATATTTGGTCGCGGCGAGGATCGTTAAATCCACGCCCTTTTCTAGCGCGGTGTAGAAGAAGGGCGTGGCCCATGTATTGTCGAGCAGGGTAACCACGCCGCGTTTCCTCGCCTCGGCGCAGATGGCGGGAACATCCTGTACTTCGAAAGTCAGGCTGCCGGGGGTCTCCAGCAGAATGGCCTTTGTCCGCTCGCAAAAATGCGATGTGATATCGGATGTCATCGGGTCGAAATAGCGTGTCTCGACACCGTAGCGCTTCAGGAATCCATCGGCAAAGGCGCGGCTCGGGTCATAGGCATTGTCGGTCATCAGCAGCACATCGCCCGGTTGCAAAACCGAGAGCAGGGCACAGGAAATCGCTGCGACACCCGACGGATACAGCATTGTACCATGTGCGCCGGGTTCCATATCGGTAAGCGCTTCGGACAGCGACCATTGCGTAGGCGAGCCGCGGCGACCGTAGAAAAAGCGGCCGTCTTCGTTGGACTTCTTGCCCGCCTCAAGAGCCGCGACATCGTCATATAGATGCGTGCTTGCCCGCCAGACGGGGGCGTTGACAACGGGACCGGTCAGCTTCTTGCTTCGTCCGCCGGTCACGATCCTGGTGGCTGGCTTTTGCGGCTTGTCAGAACTCAAGCCGCACCTTGGGCCTTCGGCGTATCCTTGTCGAGGCCCCATTCGGACCAGCTGCCATCATAGAGCGCGACATCGGTTTTGCCCGTCAATCGGGCTCCGAACAGCACCACGGCCGCCGTCATGCCCGAACCGCAGGTGGTAATCATCGGCTTGTCGAGATCGACACCAGCCTCCCGGAACGCAGCGACCAGATCGTCACCGCGTTTCCAGGTGCCATCGGCGTTGTAGAGATTGCCATAGGGCAGGTTTCGGCTGCCCGGGATGTGGCCCGACGCCATGTCCGGTCGCGGCTCGGCCTCTTCTCCGGTGAAGCGCCCCGCGCCACGCGCATCAACGACCTCGGCATCCTTGCTGTGGAGGTTGGCGAGCATATCGGCCTTGGTCTTGACGCCCTTATCGTCTTTCCAGACAGTGAAATGACGGTGGCGCAGTGTCGGCTTGCCGGTTTCAAGCGGTCGACCTTCGGCCTTCCATTTGGCGATGCCGCCATCGAGCACCGCGACATCATGTGCGCCGAACAAAGTCAGCATCCACCACGCGCGGGTTGCCGATTTGAACGGGCTGTCGTCATAAACAACGATCCGGCTGCCATCGCCCAGACCAAGCGATTGCATACGGCTGGCGAATTTTTCCGCGGGCGGAAGGGTGTTGGGCAGGCTGCTATTGGCGTCGGCAAGTTCTTCAAGGTCGAGGAACACCGCGCTCGGGATATGGCCGCCTTCATATTCGGCCCGGGCGTTGCGACCGGCATCGGGCATGAACCAGGTGGCGTCCACCACCCGCAGATCGGACGCACCGATTTCCTTTGCCAGCCACTCGGTGGTCACCAATATTTCCATAATGTTCGTCCCTTACCCGCTTTTTTGCGATTCTTGTGCAGTGCAAGATAATCGGCTTTCCCGCACTAGTCGAGCCTTTCCAGAAATTGCCGCGCCTGGCCACGCAACGCAATTTTATCGCCCTCTGTCATCCGGTCCCAGTTTTTATATGGCATCGCCATTCGGGGATTGGCACGCAGCTTTGGCTCGTTGCGCGCCATGAAATCCCAATAAAGTGCATTGAACGGACAGGCATCCGGCCCAAGACGCTGTTTGACGTCGAAACGGCACTTGCCGCAATAGTCCGACATTCGATTGATATAGGCACCGCTAGCCGCATAGGGCTTCGAACCCAACAGTCCGCCGTCGGCAAACTGGCTCATCCCTAGCGTGTTGGGTAGCTCTACCCATTCATAGGCGTCGGCATAGACGGCGAGATACCATTCATGCACCTGCCGGGGATCGACCCCTGCGATCAATGCAAAGTTCCCGGTGATCATCAACCGCTGGATATGGTGGGCATAGGCATATTCGATCGTTTGCCCGATTGCTTGCGACATACAATGCATGTCGGTTTCGCCCGTCCAGTAGAAGGATGGCAGATTACGCTTCGCTTTCAGCTCGTTGCGTCGCACATAATCCGGACCAGTCCACCAGTAGATGCCGCGCACATATTCGCGCCAGCCGATAATCTGGCGGATGAAGCCCTCGGCAGCGTTAAGCGGAACCTTGCGCTTGCGATAGCGTGCTTCGACCTCGCGGCATAGCGCCAGCGGATCGAGCAAGCCGGAGTTGATATAGGGCGACAGGATCGAATGCCACAAAAACGGCTCTCCGGTCAGCATCGCATCCTGATAATCGCCAAATTGGGGCAGGGCGTGGTCGAGGAAATGCGCTTGCTGCTCAAGCGCATCTGCGCGTGTAACAGCAAAACCGAACTTTTCCGTTCGGCCGACATTATCGGTAAAACGTGATTCCACCATCTCGATGACCTCACGCGTCATTCCATCGGGCGCAAAATGCAGGGGTTTCGGCATCGTTAGGTCGCGCTTGGCCGGTTTGCGGTTTTCGGCGTCGAAATTCCATTGCCCGCCCTCCGGCTTGTCGCCGTCCATCAGCAATCCGGTTTTGTGCCGCATCTCACGATAGAAATATTCCATGCGGAGCTGCCTGCGGCCCAGCGCCCAATTCTCGAACTCGGCATGCGAAGCCAGAAAGCGCGTGTCGGGCAGGATTGTGACCGGTATTGCGAAGCGATCCGCCCAATTGTCAAGCATGGCTTTCACGCGCCATTCGCCTGCCTCGGTCACCCGAATCTCGACGGCGCCAGAACGCTCGACTGCGCGGGCAAGTTCGCCCGTAAAGCTGCCGCTGTTCGCCGGGTCGTCCAGCCTCACATAGTCGACCTGCCAACCCGAAGCGCGCAAATCCTCTGCGTGATGCCGCATCGCCGACAGGATATAGACGAGTTTGGCCCTGTGATGCCCAACGTAGCTGGTCTCCTCGTCCACCTCGACCATCAGGACTATGCACCCGGCCTTGTCCTGCTCCGCAAGCGCAGACAGATCGTGGCTCAGCTGATCGCCAAGAACGGGGATCAATATGGTCATGCCCCTGCGATAGGCAGGAGTCGCACCAATCGCGATACAGGTAATCAGGTGTAAAGAGGGCGCTGTCCCAAAGGCGCAAAACGGCGTGGGCCGAGGTCGAGCCGGAAGGGAGCCATTTTGGGTGCAGGCGGCTGCGCCTCCTTACCCACCAGACATGCCAGTTTTACAACATCGCGCCCGCCATCCCATTCATATGCGAGATTGGCGACCATGACCGGCACCATGATGCGGCGACTTTGCACTTCGAAACTCTGCAGTTCGGCCATCGGCAAAGACATTTCGATCTGCATAGCGATCCGCTCGCCGATTTTCGCTTCGCCGATCGGTTCTTCCGGCACATCGATGGTGCCCGAATGAAATGCCGCGAGCATTTTTTCCTGCTGCCTGTTTGCAGATAATAAAGTGGCTCGCAGCAGCATATTCCGCGCCGTCACATCCCCGACATTTATCAGTCTCAACTGACCTCTGACAGTCAGTGCGGTGAAACTCAGTGTGGCTGTTTCAGGTATGAATTCCAGCGTGAGTTTCGCTCTTTTTTCCGCAGCCTGGGACGGGAGAATTGCTGGGATCGGCAGAATTGGCGGAAGAGGGGCGATGGCCCCGGACCCGGTTGATTCGGCCGCGACCGTTGCGACCTGCTGCGCCGATTTTCTGCGTAGGCGGAACCAGGCGAACGCGAGCAATATCAGGGCGGCGAAAACTGCGGCCGCAACCAATTGCCACCACGCCAGCCTTTCGGCTCGTGGATCTGGCGACGCTGGCACTTCGGGTTCCGCAGACACCATTTCGGGAACGACAACTGGTTCGGCCTTGGTCGGTGGCGCCTCTTCCGCCGGCACAGGCTGGCGCGGTTGCTCATTAACGGCTGGGGCGTTGCGGGTTCTTGCTGGAGCGCTCGGTTGCGAAGGTGTTGGCTGCGGCCGCGCGCTTGACGGCGGCTGCGCTTGCGGTTGAGTGGGCGCCACCGGAGGCGAAGTGACCTCGGCTTGCCGCTCGGGCCCGGGCTGCTGTTGCGCGCGTTCAGGGTCCAGCCTGAAATCGCGTAGTTCAGGTGGCGTCTCGGGCAATGGTTGCTGCGCCGCGGCAGGCAGACCTGCTGCAACCAAAAATGCGAATATCAGCGCTGGTCGCGCCATGTCGTTATACCTCTACTGACCCTGAACCTTTTTGCGTCTGTCATTGCGCTGGGCACTGAACCCGCGATGAATACGAGAGGCGGATGACATGAGCCGTTTGCAACATCGGATGAAGGGGCTAGAGGGCAAAAATGACTGATCATCCAACCACCCGTTTCCTCGGAAACCAAAGCGCGCTGCCTGACACACCTGGGGACGCGCAGCTGGATTATGTACCGAATCCACGCCCCGACACGCTGTATCTCACGCGCTTTGCGGTCCCCGAATTCACTTCGCTCTGTCCGGTTACCGGGCAGCCCGACTTTGCGCATCTGGTGATCGATTATGCACCCGACGCGACCATCGTCGAATCAAAGTCGCTCAAGCTGTTCCTTGGGTCGTTTCGCAACCATGCGGCCTTTCATGAGGACTGCACCGTCGGGATTGCCCAACGCCTGTTCAACGAAATGCAGCCGCGCTGGCTACGAATCGGCGGCTATTGGTATCCCCGTGGCGGCATCCCCATCGATGTCTTCTGGCAATCTGGCGAGCCGCCGCAAGGATTGTGGATTCCTGATCAAGGGGTGCCGGGATATCGCGGACGCGGCTGAATCCTTATTTGAACAGGCTTCCCAATATTCCGCGGACCAGCGATTTGCCGAGCGATCCTGCAAGCTGACGCCCCACTGACGTCGCCGCTGATCGCGCGGCGGATTGCACCATTTTTTCGGCCATTGTCGGTTTTGCCGCCTCACGGGCCGCCGCTGCTTGCTGCCGCGCAAATTCTTTGGCGGCCGCGGCGTCTGCCTTGGCTTTTTCTTTCGCCGCGATCGCAGCTTCCTTTTCCGCTGTGGCTTGCGCTTTCAGTTCATCTGCCGCGGCTGCGGCCTGTTGCGCCTTTGCCGACAGGATTTCCTCGGCGGACTCGCGATCGATTACATCGTCATATTTGTCTCCGATTGCATCGGTGGCGATCATCACGCCCCGCTCCTGCGGGCTTAGCGGACCGACCCTGCTTGCGGGAGCCTTGATTAGCGTGCGCTGGACCATTGAGGGAGATCCGTCGGGTTGAAGTAGCGAGACCAGAGCTTCGCCGATCTTCAACTCAGTGATGACTTGGGCCACATCAAGATCGGGATTAGGCCTGAACGTATCGGCCGCCGACTTCACGGCCTGCTGGTCGCGCGGGGTAAAGGCATTCAGCTTATGCTGGATGCGGTTGTTCAACTGTGCAGCCACCGTTTCCGGAATATCGATCGGGTTTTGCGTGATGAAATAGACGCCGATGCCCTTCGAACGGATCAGGCGCACGACCTGCTCGACCTTTTCGAGCAGGGCCTTGGGCGCATCATTGAACAACAGATGGGCCTCGTCGAAGAAGAACACCATCTTGGGCTTGTCCGGATCGCCGATCTCGGGAAAATTCTCGAACAGCTCGGAGAGTAACCACAGCAGGAAGGTCGAATAAAGCTTCGGACTGGCCATCAACTTGTCTGCGGCAAGGATATTGACGACGCCGCGCCCGCTGTCGTCGGTCTTGACGAAATCCTCGAGCTCCAGAGCAGGTTCGCCAAAGAAATGCTCGCCGCCCTGGCTGCGCAGCTGCAGCAACGACCGTTGGATGCTGCCAACCGATTGCTTCGAGATATTGCCATATTCGAGCGTGAGTTCGTCCGCGCGTTCGCCGCAGTTGACCAGCATCGCCTGCAGGTCGTCTAGGTCAAGCATCAACAGCCCGTCCTTGTCGGCGACATGGAAGGCAATGGTCAACACACCTTCCTGAACCTCGTTCAGGCCCATGAGGCGGGAGAGCAGCAGGGGCCCCATTTCCGATACCGTTGTACGGATGGGATGTCCCTGCTCTCCGAACAGATCCCAGAGCTGGGTGGGATTATCCTTATACGCCCAGTCTGCCTGACCGATTTCGGCGGCGCGGTTGACAAAAATCTCATGAGTCTTGCTTTGCGCCGATCCGGCCATCGCCAGACCCGACAGATCGCCCTTGACATCCGCAACGAAGGTGGGAACGCCGATTGCGGAAAAGCCTTCGATCAACCCCTGCAGCGTGACGGTTTTGCCCGTCCCAGTGGCGCCTGCGATCAGGCCATGGCGGTTCGCCCGTTTCAGGTTGAGCGCTTCGGGGCCATTGCTGCTTTTGCCGATAAAGATGCCGTCCATAAATGCTCCCACGCCTGAATTTGCTTGTCGCAAGGACAACTACGGACGGCAATGAAGGTCAAGTAAATCCTGCAATCCATTGTGGGACCATGCCGGAATCCTCTCGTCGCCGTCAGGGAATCGTTCGTCGCAAAATCGGCATTGGCAATTTTCTTTGGTGCGGTTGCAACCTATGACCTGCGTCATGGGTTTGGACAAAATGGGAAGATCTTCGTTGACAGCAAGAGTGGCGAAGAAATCGGTTATCTCGATAGCGTTGCTTTCATTGCTGGCAGGCTGTGTGTCTGCTGACGCGCGTGCGCCACGTCCGGTCTCTAAGCCAGCAACCCCCGTCTCCCGCCCTGCGCAGCTTCCCACCCCGACCCCCGGTCCGCGACCGGCAATGCCCGAACCTGCTCGCCCCGCGGTCGGTCGCGCGCCAGAGGGTCTGGAAAATCTCATTCACGACCAATGGCGTCTGTTTCCGGGCAAGACCGGTGTCGCCATCATGCGAATTGACGGCGGCAACTGGGTGCTTGGCCGGAGGCTGAACGATCTCTTCCCGCAGCAAAGCGTATCCAAGACATGGGTTGCAATGACCGTGCTCGACCTTGTCGACCAAGGTAAGCTTCGGCTCGATCAGCGGGTACGGATCGACCGCGATGATCTGGCAGTGTTTCATCAGCCGATCCGGGACCGGGTCATCGCCAATGGTGGAATAGAAGAAAGCGTGTTGAGCCTGCTCGAGCAAGCAATCCGCGCGAGCGACAATACCGCAAATGACTCCTTATTGCGCACAGCAGGCGGCCCGCAAGCGGTGCGCGCCTTCATCGCCCGCAAAAATCTCGGTGCGATCCGGTTCGGACCCGGTGAGCGGGCTATGCAGAGTGCGATTGCCGGGCTCGAATGGCGGCAGGAATATTCCATAGGGCGCCGCTTTTATGCAGCGCGCGATCAGCTGCCCTACGCCACGCGCAAAGCTGCGCTCGATCGCTACCTTGCGGATCCGGTTGACGGCGCAACACCTGAAGCAATTGTCCGAGCACTGGGAAAGCTGGCAAAAGGCGAGATACTGAGCGCGTCGTCGACGCGTCTGATGCTCGATATCATGTCGCGGACAACGAGCGGCCCGAACCGGCTCAAGGCTGGAGTTCCGACAGGATGGCGATTCCTGCACAAAACCGGTACGGGACAGGTACTATCGCCAGTTTCTACAGGCTACAACGATATCGGAATTATGACTGCGCCGGATGGGACACGCTATGCTGTGGCGGTGATGATCGGCGATACGACGGCATCTATCCCCGACCGGATGGCTTTCATGCAATTTGTGTCACGGACGGTTGCAACCTACCATCAACGTTAGAACATTACTTCCTTTGCTGCGTTTCGGATGTTGAAGCTTCCTGATCGAGCTTGGCTGCAGCTTCGTCGAGTGCCTTAGCATCTTCTACGCTTATACCACCCGACCCGGTGTCGCTCCCATCTCCGGAGCATGCTCCAAGCAAAAGCAAGGCAGGCAGACAATTGATCAAGAGGTTTCGCATTGACCCAGGCTTACCTACCAAAAGCCCAAAGAAAAAGGCCGCCTTGCAAGAAGACGGCCTTTTCTGTTTTCAGCTTGCGCCGAAAGCGCGATATTACTTCGCAGCTTCCTTGGCAGCGTCAGCCATTTCGCCAGCCTTTGCGGCCGCGTCGCCGGTTGCAGCAGCAGCGTCTTCGACGGCTTCACCAGCCTTGGCAGTTGCGTCGGCAGCAGCGTCGGTTGCAGTTGCAGCAGCGTCGGTAGCTTCAGCAGCACCTTCTACGGCAGCGTCGGCAGTTGCTTCGGTTGCTTCAGCGGTTGCGTCAGCAGCTTCGGTGGTTGCTTCTTCAGCGCCCGAGCATGCAGCGAGGCCGAGCGAAGCGGCGAGAACGAGAGATACAGCAATTTTTTTCATTTGGGAAAACCCCCTAGCAAAACTTATTGAAAACCTGACAGGCACACAGCAACGAGTGCAGTCATACCTGCGGTTTGCCCCTCTAGCTTCTTCATAATATCGTGGCAATCAGGTTTTTTCAGGATATCGGCAATCAGAGGCACTTTCACGTTAAACTCTACCTTTAAGGTAGAAAACATGGCGAATTTGAGCCAATTGACATCATATAAAGATTTCTTTATATCATTGGGTAATGATCGATTTGCTCAACATAATGCGCGCTCTTGCCGACCCCACGCGTCTGCGAATCGTTTTTCTTGTTCGTCGTCTAGAGTTGTCGGTTGGTGAGTTGGTCCAAATTCTTGGCCAAAGCCAGCCCCGTGTGTCGCGACATGTCAGGATATTGGATGAGGCGGGAATATTGGAGCGCCGTAAAGAGGGCAGTTGGGTTTTCATGCGCTCGGGCCCGGTATTAACCGAAGGTTGGTTGAATACATTGTTCGATAGTGCCGATCTGACCCAAGCCAAGGCATTCCAGCGAGACCTCCTGCGGCTGGAGGAGGTGCGTGCGGCCCGAACCGAGATGGCAGCCGCTTATTTTTCGGCGCATGCAAGTGAGTGGGATTCTTTGCGATCGCTGCATGTCGCGGAATCCGAGGTTGAAGAGGCGATTGGCCAGATTCTTTACACGGCTACGTTGGGAAATGTGCTGGACGTTGGCACGGGTACAGGTCGGATGATGGAGCTTTTTGCAGCGCAGGCCCGCCATTTTGTTGCGCTCGACAACAGCACCGAGATGCTCAGGCTAGCGCGGGCCAAGCTTGCCAATATGGAGACCGATGTCGCCGGGAAGGTTGACATCATGCTGGGTGACTTCAATGCGTTGCCGCTCGCCGATGGTGAATTCGACACCGTCATATTCCATCAAGTGCTGCACTATGCGCAGCATCCCGAGGGAGTGATTGCAGAGGCGGCGCGTGTTCTGGCCCCGAAAGGACGATTGATTATCGTCGATTTCGCGACGCATGACCATGAAGAACTCCGCACCGTTCATGCCCATGCGCGACTGGGCTTTGCCGACGATATGATTATGAAGGCATTTCAGGCAAACGGAGTGCATCTGGCGCATCAGACGTCGCTGGAGGGCGGCGCATTGGCGGTCAAAATCTGGATGGGCCAGAAACAAGGGGACAGGTCTGCGGCCGTTGGTCCCGAGTTAAGGATAGTTGCATGATACTTCCGCTTGCGCAGATGCAGGAAGCCAGTCGGGCCGTTGCGACTCCTTTGTTCGCGGGGCTGTCGGGCGACTGCGAAATAAGCTTCGAGTTTTTTCCGCCCAAGACGGAAAAGATGGAGCAGCAGCTTTGGGATTCGGTGGTAACACTCGCGCCACTGGAACCCCGCTTCGTTTCGGTAACATATGGTGCCGGTGGTACGACGCGCGAGCGGACACATAACACGGTGGCCCGCATTGCACGCGAAACTCGCATTCCAGCTGCGGCGCACCTTACATGTGTGGAGGCATCGAAAAGTGAAATCGCTGACGTTGCCAATGCCTATTGGGAGGCAGGCGTCCGTCATATTGTGGCGCTACGCGGCGATGCCCCGAATGCCGACGGGAAATTTGTTCCGCATCCCGACGGCTATGCCAGTGCAGCCGAACTGGTAGAGGGCCTGCGAAAGCTGCATCCTTTCGAAATCTCGGTTAGCGCCTATCCGGAAACGCATCCAGAGGCGCAATCGGCGCAAAGCGATATCGATTTCCTGAAGCGCAAGCTGGATGCTGGGGCGAGCCGCGCCATAACGCAGTTCTTCTTCGAGCCGGAGACCTTCTTCCGCTTTCGCGACGCGGCAGCAGCAGCAGGCATTAATGCCGAAATTGTGCCCGGCATCATGCCGGTGTCGAACTTCGCGGCCATTTCGCGGATGTCCAACATGACCGGCACCGCTATCCCGGCATGGATGGCCCAGCTGTTTGAAGGGCTTGACGACCATCCGCCCGCCCGCCAGCTGGTCGCCGCAACAATTGCCGCCGAAATGTGCCGGCGACTTTATGCAGGCGGCGTGCGAGACTTCCATTTCTACACGTTGAATCGTGCGGAATTGTCTTATGCGATCTGTCACCTGTTGGGGAAACGACCTGCAACTTCGTTGAAGGAACAAGCTGCATGAACGCGCGGGATGATTTTGTTGCCCGGGCGGCACAGCGGATCTTGGTCTTTGACGGCGGCTATGGGACAGCAATCCAGGGGTATAAGCTAACCGAAGCCGACTATCGCGGTTCACTCGACCTGACCTGCGATCAGAAGGGCAATAACGACCTGCTGTCGATCACCCGGCCCGATATTGTGACGACCATCCATAGCGCCTATCTCGATGCAGGCGCCGACATGATCGAGACCAACACATTCAGCGCTACCAAAATCAGCATGGCCGATTATGGCTGCGAGCATCTGGTGAGGGAACTCAACCTGCAGTCGGCGAGAATTGCGCGCGCCTGTTGCGATGAGGCCGAAGCCAAGGACGGGAAACGCCGGTTTGTAGCGGGCTCGATCGGTCCGACCAACAAGACGCTCTCGCTCTCGCCCGATGTCAACGATCCCGGCTTTCGCGAAATCGACTTCGATTATCTCAAGGACGTGTATCGTGAACAATGTGACGCGCTGATCGAGGGCGGAGTCGATTTCCTGCTGATCGAAACCATTTTCGACACGCTTAACGCCAAATGCGCGGCGATGGCGGCGCAGGAAGCTGCCGAGGCTTCTGGCCGGGATGTGCCGTTGATGATATCGATGACGATAACTGACATGGCCGGACGGAACCTGTCAGGCCATACGGTAGAGGCTTTCTGGGCGGCGATCCGCCATGTGAAGCCACTGACCATCGGGCTCAATTGCTCATTCGGCGCAGACCTTTTGCGCCCGCACCTCGCGGCGCTGTCGAAACAAGCCGATGCGCTGGTCATGGCCTATCCCAATGCGGGTCTGCCCAATGACCTGGCAGAATATGACGAGCTGCCCGAAACCACGGCGGCGCTGATCGGGCAGTGGCTTGATGATGGCCTAGTCAATATCGTAGGCGGCTGCTGCGGCACGACGCCCGCACATATCGCGGCGATTGCCAAAGCCGTCGAAGACCGCGCGCCGCGTCAGATCCCGCAAGCCCCCGTCGTCACTCGTCTTGCCGGTCTCGAACCCTTCATCATGGCCGCTTGAGCCAGAAAAGATAATATGACCCAGAATTCATCCCGTTTCGTCAATATCGGCGAGCGCACCAATGTCACCGGCAGCGCCAAGTTCAAGAAACTGATCCTTTCGGGCGACTATGAAGCCGCGGTCGAGGTCGCGCGCGACCAGGTCGAGAACGGCGCGCAGATTATCGACATAAACATGGACGAAGGCCTGCTAGACGCGCATGAGGCGATGACGACCTTCATCAAACGTATCGCCGCCGAGCCCGATATCGCCCGCGTGCCGCTGATGATCGACTCGTCCAAATGGAGCGTGATCGAAGCTGGGCTCAAATGCGTGTCGGGCAAGCCCATCGTCAATTCGATCTCGATGAAGGAAGGTGAAGACGCATTCCTGCATCATGCCCGCCTGTGCATGGCTTATGGCGCGGCGGTCGTTGTGATGGCGTTCGACGAGACCGGACAGGCCGACACCAAGCAGCGCAAGGTCGAAATCTGCAAACGCGCTTATGACCTGCTCGCCGGCATTGGTTTTCCCCCAGAAGACATCATTTTCGATCCCAATATCTTCGCGGTCGCAACGGGGATCGAGGAGCATAATGGTTACGGTGTCGATTTTATCGAGGCGGTGAGGGAATTGCGCATGCTCTGCCCGCACGCGCATTATTCGGGCGGGCTGTCGAACCTTTCGTTCAGCTTCCGCGGCAATGAGCCGGTTCGTCGCGCTATGCATTCGGTATTTCTGTACCACGCCATTCCGGCAGGCCTCGACATGGCGATCGTCAATGCGGGCCAGCTCGATATTTATGACGATATCGAGGCGGAGCTGCGCGAGGCGTGCGAGGATGTGATCCTCAATCGCCATCCCGACGCGACCGAGAAGCTCATCGCATTGGCCGAAAAATACCGCGGCACCGATGCCGCGCAGGAAAAGGCGGAGGCCGAGTGGCGCGGTTGGCCGGTTGAAAAGAGGCTCGAACATGCGCTGGTCAAGGGCATCGACGCGCATGTCGTCGAGGATACCGAGGAAGCACGCCTTTCTTCGGAACGGCCGATCCATGTCATTGAAGGCCCGCTGATGGACGGCATGAATGTCGTCGGCGATCTGTTTGGCAGCGGCAAGATGTTCCTGCCGCAGGTGGTCAAATCCGCACGGGTCATGAAAAAGGCGGTCGCGCATCTCTTCCCCTATATCGAGGCCGAGAAGGACGAAAATTCGAAAGGCAAGGGCAAGATCGTCATGGCGACGGTCAAGGGCGACGTACATGATATCGGCAAGAATATCGTCGGCGTTGTGCTCCAGTGCAATGGCTTCGAGATTGTCGATCTTGGCGTGATGGTTCCCTGGTCCGATATCCTGAAGGCCGCGAATGAGAATGATGCCGACATGATCGGGTTGTCCGGCCTCATCACGCCTTCGCTCGACGAGATGGTAACGGTCGCCGAAGAAATGGAGCGGGCAGGCATGACCATGCCGCTGATGATCGGCGGCGCGACAACCTCGAAGACCCATACCGCGCTCCGGATTGAACCGGTCTATTCCGGGCCGGTCGTCCATGTTCTCGACGCATCGCGTGCCGTGGGTGTTGCCGGAACGCTGGTCAGCGATTCCATGGCGGAGAAATTCGTCGCCGACACCCGCGCGGAATATGCCCATATCCGCGATGCGCGGGCCGGGAAAACGGCGAAGCCGCTGGCGACGCTGGAGGAGGCGCTGGCCGACGAACACTTCGTGAAGCGCGGACTGTTCCGCGAACAGATCCTGTCTTCGTCGGGAGAGAAAACCTTGCCGGCGCTGCCGGTACCGATCGCACCGGAATTTCGGGCGAAAGGCCCGCGCTCCTACA
>JACVCM010000093.1 GCA_016742125.1 Sphingomonadaceae bacterium
CCCGGCAAAGGAGGGGTGCCCCATCGGGACTGAACCAGACCGAACGAATGATTTCGGCAAAAGGTCGGTTCGACCACGCCCTGACCGCCCTCGGTCCGGACCTGGCAGATATCGCGTGGCGGGTGATTTGCGCCGGCGAAAGCATGCCGACCGCAGAGCGGGAAATGTCGTGGCCGGTTCGGTCGGGCAAGCTGGTGCTGCGGATTGCGCTCGACCGATTGGCGGGCTTTTACCGGTTGCCCGGTTGAAACTCCCTGGTTCGGCGAAGATTGCTAGCCCGCCATTTCCTCGACCATCACGGCCAGCTCCAGCCAGCGTTCCTCTGCGGCGTCTTTCTCCGCCCGGAGTTTTTCGGTCAGCCCGGTCAGTTCGGCAAAGCGCTCCGGTTTGCGCGCATACAGCGCCGGGTCGGACATCTCGCTTTCTGCCCTGGCGATTTCGGCATCGATTTCTTCGATCCGCTTGGGTAGCAAATCGTAATCGCGCTGGTCCTTGTAAGACAGCTTCGCGGGGCGTTTGCCAGTTGGATTTGGAGGGGGTGGGTTGGCCATACAGTTACTGACGTTTCTGCGGGTTTCGGGCTTTTCACGCCGATCCCTTTTCGCCTCCCAATCGGCATAGCCGCCGGCGATGATATCGACTTTGCCAGTCCCGGCGAGTCCGAGCGTCAGCGTGACCGTGCGGTCGAGGAAATCGCGGTCGTGGCTGACGATCAGGACGGTTCCGTCATAATCCGCAATCACTTCCTGCAAAAGGTCGAGCGTTTCCAGATCAAGGTCGTTGGTCGGCTCGTCAAGCACAAGCAAATTGGCCTCGCGGGCAAATTCGCGGGCAAGCAGGATGCGCGACTGTTCGCCGCCCGACAGCGTACCAATCCGTGCTTCGATCAGCGCAGGGTCGAACAGGAATTCCTTGAGATAGCCCTGCACATGCTTGCGCACCCCCCGCACATCGATCCAGTCGCTGCCATCCGCCAGCACGTCACGCACACGCTTGTCGGGCGCGAGCAACTTGCGCTGCTGGTCGATGACGATGCCGGTCAGCGTCGGCGACAATGTGATGCTGCCGCTATCGGGTTCCAATTCCCCGGTGAGGAGGCGGATCAGCGTCGTTTTACCGGTGCCATTAGCTCCGACGATGCCGATCCGGTCGCCGCGTTGGATGCGCAGCGTGAAATCCTTGATGATGGTGCGCTCGCCGAAACTTTTGCCAACACCCTCGGCATTTATCACTGTCTTGGTCTTGCTGTCATCGCTTGCCGCAGCCAGTTTTGCGGTTCCTTGCGGCCCTATCATAGCCGCCCGAGCCGCACGCATTTCCCAAAGCTTCGCAAGCCGGCCCTGATTGCGCTTGCGCCGCGCAGTGACGCCGCGTTCGAGCCAGTGCGCCTCGATCTTCAGCTTGGCATCGAGCCGTTCGGCGTTACGTGCGTCCTCGGCATAGACCCGCTCCGTCCAGGCATCATAGCCGCCAAAACCGACTTCGTTGCGCCGGAGCTGGCCGCGGTCGAGCCAGAATGTCTGTCTGGTCAGACGCGTCAGAAAGGTCCGGTCATGGCTGATAACCATGAACGCCCCGCGATAGCGCGTCAGCCACTCTTCCAGCCATTCGATGGCAGCCAAATCGAGGTGATTGGTTGGTTCGTCAAGCAGCAGCAGGTCGGGTTCGCTTGCCAGTGCGCGGCAGATTGCAGCCCTGCGCTTTTCGCCGCCGCTCGCTGTTCCGGCTTCGCGGTCGAGGTCGATGCCGAGCTGGTCGGCAATGGCCCGCACTGCGTGCTCGGGCGGACCTCTCTCGCCGTGGACAGCGAAATCCACCAGTCGGTTGAATGAGGCGACATCGGGATCCTGTTCCAGCATTACGATGTTTGTGCCGGGGACAACCACCCGCTTGCCCCTGTCGGCCTCTACCGTGCCGGCAACCAGCTTCATCAGCGTGGTCTTGCCCGCGCCATTACGTCCGATCAGTGCGAGCCGGTCGCGCGCCCCAATAAACAGGTCGATATCCTGAAACAGCCACCCGCCACCCTGCTGGAGTGCGAGATTTTCGAAGGCGAAGATGGGCGGTTGCGACATGGTTGGGGCGGATAGGGGGAAGCGCAAGTAGGAGCAAGTGCGTTTCCTCGATACACTGCCTTGGTCATTCCCGCGAAGGCGGACATCCATGGCAGACGTCGAATTGCCTGCCTCCGCGGGAATGACAAGTTTTGGATTGTTGACGGTTGACGGGCGATCAAGCAATGCAAGCCCATGCGCACCATCTTCCTCAACGGCAGTTATCTCCCCGAAACCGAAGGCAAAGTCTCCGTCTTCGACCGCGGATTTCTGTTCTCTGATTCGGTCTACGAAGTCGTGTCGGTTCTCGACCGCAAGCTGGTTGACTTCGACGGCCACGTCCGCCGCCTTTGCCGATCGTTGGCGGAACTCGGCATCAAGGACGCGCCCGACGCTACCGCATGGCTCGCGATCTGCCGCGAACTTGTCGCGCGCAATGGAGTGGAGGAGGGTATGATCTACTGGCAGGTGACACGCGGCGCGCCGACGGACCGCGATTTCGCCTTTCCGCCCGAAGGGACCGCGCCGACGGTCCTGGCTTTCACGCAAAGCCGCCCGCTTACCGACAATCCGCTGGCTGTGCGCGGAATAAGCGTTGTGACCTTGCCCGACCTGCGCTGGGGAAGGGCGGATATCAAGACGACGCAGTTGCTCTATGCATCGTTGATGAAGAATGAGGCGATCTTGCGTGGTGCGGACGATGCATGGATGGAACGCGGGGGATACGTCACCGAGGGCACTGCACAGAACGCACATATCATCACGCACGATGGTGTCCTCATTACCCATCCGCTCAACCGTGACATTCTGCATGGCATAACGCGCGCCGCTGTTCTCCCACTCGCTGCCCAACGCATTGAAGAAAGGCCGTTTACTGTTGCAGAGGCGGAACAAGCTGCGGAAGCTTTCGTTTCATCGGCCTCTGGCTTTGTGATGCCGGTGGTGCGGATCAACGGCAAGGTCATCGGTGATGGCAAGCCCGGTTCGGCAACTGTTCAGCTTCGCAAAGCCTATATTGATTGGGCACGCCGCACCGCCATCTAAGGGTGCGACGATATTTGACAGGAGTATGATATGCGTAAACTGGTTCTGGCCGCCCTTCTGGCAACGGGCAGCATGACAGCGGGAGAAGCAATGGCAACGCAGGTTAACATCACCGCGACAAATCCCGTTATCGACCTGACGGTGAGTGAGACCGTAGAAGCAAAACCTGATATTGCGACTTTCTCGACGGGCGTACAGACAATGGCACCGACCGCGAGCGAGGCAGTGCGGCAGAACAATACACAGATGGCTGCCGTGGTGGCCCGCCTCAAGAAACTCGGAATCGCCGATCGCGACATTCAGACGACCCAGATCACCCTCAACCAGCAGTTCGATTATCGCGACGGATCGCCGGTTTTCAAGGGCTACCAGGCTTCGAACATGGTGAATGCCAAACTTCGCGATCTGAAGAAGTTGAGCGCCTTTCTGGATGCGCTTGCGGTGGACGGTGCGACCAACTTTAACGGCCCGACCTTTGGTGTCGACGACGACACCAAGTTCCGGGATGCCGCACGCGACAAGACATGGGCCACTGCCATCGCCCGGGCCAAGGCTATGGCGCGCAAGGCAGGTTATTCGGATGTGCGCGTGCTGCGCGTGGAAGAAAATGACGGGCAGGTTGGCAACTATCCCATGCCGGTGATGGCACGCGCCATGGATGCCTCGGAAAAATCGACGCCGATTGCACCGGGCGAACTCAGCATTGGTACAACGCTGTCTTTCACTTTTGAAATGGTAAGATGACCTATGAACGGCGGGCATCATCCTTTCCAAAAGGTTGATGCCCCATTCAGACTATATTCAAAGCACCATGACTAGATGAAGCGTATGTCGAACAGGGTTATCCTTTTGTTACTGGGCGCTTTGGCGCTGAACGCTGCTATCGAACCTGCCGTGGCGGGTCGCCGTGGCGAGCAGGATGAGGCGCGTCAGGACATGGCGGCCGGCAAGGTCAAATCGCTGCGCGAAATCGAGGCGACCGTCGTGCCCCGTATGCGGGGGATGCAGTATCTCGGTCCTGAATATGACCCGACAGCGCAGGTTTATCGGCTCAAATTCATTGATCGCGACCGGGTCATTTTTGTCGATGTCGATGGTCGTACCGGTGGGGTGCTGCGCCAACGCTGATTGGGTTTTGCGCAGGGCGGCTAATCTGCTAGCCCTTCTTCCAACAGAAATGCTAAGTCAAAGGGGACAGCATGCGCATCCTTATTGTTGAAGACGAACCGACGCTGGGTCAGCAGCTCAAATCTACATTGGAAGGTGCCGGCTATGCGGTCGACCTGTCGGTCGATGGCGAAGACGGCCATTATATGGGTTCGACCGAAAATTACGATGCCGTCATCCTTGACCTCGGTTTGCCGGAAATCGACGGGCTGACGGTGCTTGACCGCTGGCGCAAGGAAGGCCGGAAATTCCCCGTTCTGGTGCTGACAGCGCGCGATAGCTGGTCGGACAAGGTGGCGGGGCTGGATGCAGGTGCAGATGATTATCTTGCGAAGCCTTTCCAGACCGAGGAGCTTATTGCCCGTTTGCGTGCGCTTATCCGCAGGGCGTCGGGTAATGCGTCATCCGAACTGACCGTCGGCGACGTACGGCTCGACACACGTTCGGGCAGAGTGACGCTGGACGGGCAACCGGTCAAACTGACCGCCCAGGAATATAAGCTCCTGTCCTATCTGATGCATCACAAGGGCAAGGTCGTCTCGCGCACCGAGCTGATTGAGCATATTTACGATCAGGATTTCGACCGTGATTCCAACACCATAGAAGTGTTTGTGACCCGTATCCGCAAGAAACTGGGGCAGGACGTTATTTCGACCATCCGCGGTCTCGGCTACAGCCTTGAGGAACCGGCCAACTGAACCCGCCGGCCGTCATAGATGCGGCGGTAAAGCCGCCGACATGGCGGAGCCAGTTCCAGAGCACGGGCTCACTGACCCGGCGCATGATTTTGACGGCGGCTGCCTGGATTACGATCCTGCTGATCGGCGGCGGCGCCGCGCTGGACCGGGTGTTGACGAGTTCGGTGGAGCAGAATTTCGATAACCAGCTCGAATATGTGCTGACAGCGATGATAGCGTCGGCGGAAATCGGCCCGGATGGTGAGATTCGCATGAACCGTCCTCTGGGTGACCAGCGCTTTCTAGAACCGAATAGCGGCCTGTACTGGCAGATAACCGGTGAAGGTGCCATCCCGTTCCCGTCCCGCTCATTATGGGACCGGGCGTTGCAGCCACCCGTCGAACATAACGATCAGGCCGTGCATTTTCGCAATAGCAACGAGTTTCCGGACGAGCCCCTTCGCATTGCGGAACGGGCCATAAAACTGCCAGATTCGGATATTTCCTGGACATTCATGGTTGCCCAGAGCCGTGACAGCCTGGATGCGCAAATCATCGAGCTGCGATCGGTCCTGGTCACGAGTTTCCTGTTGCTGGCTCTGGGGTTGATCATCCTTGCGGCACTACAGACTTTCTACGGGCTTTGGCCCTTGCGCGCCGTGCGTCAGGCGATCGCGCAGATGCGCAGCGGCAAGGAAAGTCGCGTGACCGACGCCTTACCCGATGAGGTGATGCCAATGGTCAACGAACTCAATGCCTTGCTCGACCATAATGAAAAGCAGGCCGAGGAGTCGCGTCGCCATGCGGGCAATTTGGCCCATGCGCTGAAGACGCCGCTGACGGTGATAATGAATAGCGCGACTGCGAAAGCCCCGGATCTCGACGAAACCGTGATCCGGGAGGCCACAACCATGCGGAGGCAGGTCGATCATCATCTGGCCCGCGCCCGCGCGGTTGGTCGCCGCGGCCACAGCCACAGTCGCGCGCAGGTTTGGGACAGCCTTGAATCGGTCGAACGCGCGGTCAGCAGGCTTTATTCCCACGTTCGCCTCGACATGGCTGGCGACAAAACCATTGCCGCGCGGGTTGAGCGACAGGACCTCGACGAGATGCTCGGCAACCTGATCGAGAACGCAGCCAAATATGGCGGTGGAAGTGTCTTTGTCACCGTTGAGGATGCAGGCGATTTTGTTGAAATGCTAGTCGAGGATGACGGCCGCGGCATCCCCGAAAGCGAGCGCGAACGCCTGTTCGACCGGGGTGCGCGGCTGGATACCGGCAAGCCTGGCACCGGCCTGGGCCTCGCAATTGTGCGCGACGTCGTCGAAATTTACGGCGGCTCTGTCAGCCTTGAGGAAAGCGAGGATCTGGGCGGGCTGCTCGTTCGTTTGCGGCTTCCGAAGGCAGTGGCCTGATTAGCTGCCGTCGCGGATTTGCCGATGATGGCGGATGACCTCATCGATAATGAACCGCAGAAACTTCTCGGTGAAATCCGGGTCCAGCTTCGCGTCGCGCGCAAGCTGGCGTAACCGTTCGATTTGCCGCTCTTCGCGGGCTGGGTCTGCGGGTGGTAGTGCCGACTTCGCCTTATATTCGCCGACCGCCTGGGTAATCTTGAACCGCTCGGCAAGCATGAAGACCAGCGCTGCATCGATATTATCGATGCTGTCGCGATAGCGGGCAAGGGTGTCGTCGGTCATGATGTGTCTGTGCCGCGATCGGACGGGCAGGACAAGCGGAAATGCGCCATTTGCACTTGCCTTGCAGCCCGCGCCTTGTCACAGCGAAGGGGACATGACTGCAACTATTCACAAACTTGGCGAACAGCGCCAGCCGTCGCTCGATCCGATGCTTAAACTCGTCGCGCCGGAAATGAACAAGGTCAATGCTGTCATTCTGGACCGCATGCAGTCGGAAATTCCGCTCATCCCGGAGCTGGCCGGTCATCTCATCGCAGGCGGTGGCAAACGGATGCGACCGATGCTTACCCTGGCCTGCGCACGGTTGCTCGATTACCCCGGTGAGCGTCACCACAAGCTGGCCGCAGCCGTGGAATTCATCCATACGGCCACGCTTTTGCACGATGACGTCGTCGACGGCAGCGACATGCGGCGAGGCAAGACGGCAGCAAACCTGATTTTCGGCAACCCGGCGGCGGTGCTGGTGGGCGATTTCCTGTTCAGTCGTTCATTCGAGTTGATGGTCGAAGACGGCTCACTGAAGGTTCTGAAAATTCTGTCACACGCGTCGGCAGTCATCGCCGAAGGAGAGGTCAACCAGCTTACCGCGCAGCGCCAGATTGCCACCAGCGAAGAAAAATATCTTGAGATCATCGGCTCCAAGACCGCCGCGCTTTTTGCGGCAGCGTGCCGGATTGCTGCGGTCGTTGCAGAGAGTGGCGAGGGGCAGGAAACGGCGCTGGACGCCTATGGCCGGAACCTCGGTATCGCGTTCCAGCTGGTCGATGATGCCATCGATTATGTGTCCGATGGCGCGACAATGGGCAAGGATAGCGGCGATGATTTCCGCGATGGCAAGGTCACTTTGCCGGTTATCCTCGCCCATTGCCGGGGAACACCGGATGAGCAGAAATTCTGGCGCGAAGCCATGCTTGGCAATCGGGTCTCTGACGATGACCTGGCATATGCAAGAATTTTGCTTCGCCGATATGTTGCCATCGACGATACTATCGACCGTGCCCGCCATTATGGTCAGCGGGCAATTGATGCCATTGCGCATTTTTCACCGGGCGAAGCCAAGGCGGCATTGACCGAGGCTGTCGAGTTCGCCATCGCCCGCGCCTATTGAGGATGGCTGATCGTCCGCCTTTACCTGACGGGTTCGATCGCATCGGTCCCTTCCATCCTTATGTCGTAGTCGGCGCAGTAATCCTGTTGGACGTCGTTGCCCTTTTGCTTCTGCTCGCGGCACTGACATTTGTCGGTGACAAGGTCGAAGACATAATATGGCCGGGTGGTTCGGAATGGGTCGATCTTTGACGCTAGCCGGCGGTGAAGATATGCTGCCAATCGAACATATATTGCCGGACCTGGTCGCAGCGCTGGAGAATAACGCCAATGCGGTTCTGATTGCACCACCCGGGGCCGGCAAGACCACGATGGTTGCGTCTCGCTTGCTGCGCAAGGATTGGTGCGAAGGGCAGATATTGCTGCTTTCACCGCGTCGTTTGGCGGCGCGGATGGCAGCGGAGCGGATAGCTGAACTGATGGGTGAGCAGGTCGGCGGGTTGGTCGGCTATGCCACGCGGTTGGACAGCAAGCGGTCGGCAACCACCCGGATATTGGTCCTGACCGAAGGGATATTCCGCAATCGCATCATTTCAGATCCCGAACTGGACGGGGTGTCGGCGGTGCTGTTCGACGAAGTGCACGAACGCAGCCTGGACAGCGATTTCGGGCTAGCGCTGGCATTGGAAAGTCAGGCCGCATTCCGGCCCGATCTGCGTCTGGTTGCGATGTCGGCCACGCTCGACGGCGGGCGGTTTTCGCAATTGATGGGCGACGCGCCGTTGATCGAAAGCGAGGGACGAAGCTGGCCTTTGGAACTGCGTTATGTGGGGCGGCGGGCGGAGCAGCCGATTGAAGCGGAAATTGCGAAGACGGTCAGGATGGCGCTGTCCGAACAAGCTGGCGACATATTGGTGTTCCTTCCCGGCGCGCGGGAGATCGACCGGACGGCGGACGCATTGACGCAGCTAGGGGGGCGTCACATCGTTCACAAACTTCACGGGCAGATCGATCCGGCGGCACAGCGGCTGGCGGTCCGACCGGATGCCGAAGGACGGCGCAAAATCATCCTGGCTACCAACATTGCGGAAACCAGCCTGACCATAGACGGCGTCCGGATTGTGATCGACAGCGGCCTTGCCCGACGGGCGCGCTTCGATCAGGCGGCGGGTGTCACGCGGCTGGTGACCGAGCGCGCCAGTCTGTCTGCGGTGACACAGCGGGCAGGGCGCGCGGCAAGGCAGGGTCTGGGAATCGCCTACCGCCTTTGGGAAGAGGCGGGAAATGGCGGCCTGCCGCCGTTCGATCCGCCCGAGATATTGGAAAACGATCTTGCTCCGTTGCTGCTCGATTGCGCACTGTGGGGAGAGAGCGACCCTGCCAGATTGCAATGGCTGGACCCACCACCGGTCACCTCGCTGGTGCGAGCCCGAAAAACGCTGACGGCGCCCGATACCATCGACGCGCATGGCCATATCACGCCGCATGGACGAAAACTGGCGGGTTTGCCATTGCCACCCAGCCTGGCGCATATGGTCATTTCCGCTGCTGCCAGCGGACAAGGCGAGCAGGCGGCAACTCTGGCCCTCTTGCTGCAGGAACGGGGGCTGGGCGGGCAGGGAGAGGACGTTGAGATGCGCCTTGAACGCTTTATGCGGGAGCGTGGCGCTCGTGCGGAAGCAGCCCGATCGTTAGCAAAGCGGATTGCAGCAATGGCCAGTCCGGCCGCTTCCAACAAGGGCGGGGGCAGCGCCCGGGCTACCTGGTCTGTGGGGCAGTTGGTTGCCACGGCTTTTCCGGACCGGATTGCCAAGCGGCGCGATGCCAAGGGTGAAAACTGGATAAGCGCGATGGGTCGGGGGTTCAGGCTCGACCCGGCCTCACCGCTCTCCAATGCAGAGTGGCTGGCGGTTGCCGACCTTCAGGGTGCCGCGTCTTCGGCGCGTATCATGTCCGCCGCAGCGCTGACTGAGGCGGAGGTGCTGAAGCTGTTTGGCAACAGGATCGAGACGACGATCGATACCAGATATGACACTGCCGATGACCGTACAGAGGTGCGCCAGCGGCGTCGGCTTGGAGCCATTGTCTTGACTGAAGGCATCGCCGAAGCGCCCGATCGGACAGCGATTTCATATGCGTTGCTTGACGCCGTCCGCACATTGGGAATCTCCGTTCTGCCGTGGCCGGACGCCGCCATCGCGCTGCGTCAACGCGCCGTTTTCGCCGGATTTGAAACGCTCTCGGATGCTGCTCTAACGGCGTCATTGGACGACTGGCTGCCTCCCCTGCTCGATGGCGTAAGCAGGCTGCGCGATATTTCCAAAGCTGGTCTGTCAGCAGTGCTCGACGCCCTTCTTGGCTGGGACGGCAAGCAGAGGATCGAACAGGTTGCGCCAGCCAATTTCATCAGTCCAGCAGGTGCCACTCACCCTATCGACTATGCCGCCGAAGGGGGGCCAACCGTCGAGCTACGCGTACAGGCCCTGTTCGGGCTTGACGTCCATCCGACGGTTGGTCGGGAGCGCATGCCGTTGGTGCTCAGCCTGACATCGCCTGGACGTCGGCCGATCCAGACCACGCGCAACCTGCCGGAATTCTGGCGGGGGAGCTGGAGCGATGTCGCCAAGGAGATGCGCGGTCGCTACCCCAAGCATGCGTGGCCAGATAGACCTTGGGAGAGCATAGCGAGCCTAAAAACCAAGAAGGCGCAAGGGATTTAGGCACTTGATCGATTCAGGAGAATCTAGGAAAGGGCACATATGACCAAGGCCCGAATTTATCAGCGTCCCAAAAATGCCATGCAATCGGGAAAGGCACATACCGACATATGGGTGCTGGAATTCACCCCCTCCGAGCCGCGTAAGGCCGATCCGCTGATGGGCTGGGCTGGATCGGGCGACACGCAGGCACAGGTTGTGCTGACCTTCCCGACGCTGGCTGCGGCGCAGGCCTATGCCGCAAAAAAGGGGTTGTCGGCCACCTTCATTCCGACGCCGCCCAAGACGTTGAAGCTTCAGGCTTACGCCGACAACTTTCGCTAAATTCCCGCTATTCCAGGCAGCATCAGCAGTTTAACATCCACAACGCAGCCCTCGGCGCGTTTTTGGCAGACGAAATCGGCTAAAGCGGACAGCGCGATGCGGTGGACGGTGATGTTCTCGCCATCGACTCCGCCACCTTCGCCAACCTTCGTAAGACCTGACGCCCTGACCAGAGTGAAACTTTCGCTCACCATACCAGGCGAGGAGAAGAAATCGCCGACGATATCCAGGCGTTCGGCGTGGTATCCAGTCTCTTCTTCCAGCTCCCTTCCGGCGGACGTTAGTGTATCCTCGCCATCGTCATTGTCGCCGATCAAGCCTGCGGGTAGCTCGATGCAGTTCGTGCCCAAGGGAACCCGAAATTGCTCGACGAGCAGCACATGGCCGTCTTCAACCGCCAGGATGACCGCCGCCCTGATACCCCGTGCCCGCGCAACATATTCCCACTTGCCACGCCGCTTGGCCGTGATGAAACGGCCCTGCCACATGATTTCTTCGGCTTCGTTTCGGGGGTGTTGACAGGTCAAAGCTCGATCAGCCGGTCGGGCAATTCGTTCGGATTCTCGCTTCCCTTGGGGAAATGCTCTGCAAGCACGATGCCCATCTGGCGGACGGCCTCTGCCATCCCTTCGCCAGGACGCCCGGCTTTTACATGATCGAGCAATGCCAGCATTGCGTCGCCCCAAATTTCGGGCGTGACCTTGCTGGCGATAGCCTCATCCGCCACAATTTCTGCCCGATGCTCCTTCATCGACAGATAAAGCAATACGCCAGTGCGACCGACAGTCTTGGCTTCGGTCCCTACCTTGAACAGATTGAAAGCGCGCGCACGCACCCGCCGCATTTTGATGTGCCTGGGGGTCAGCGCGAGGCGCAGTGGCATCCATCTGAGGATCAGCCAGGTGCCCAGCCATTTCAGCCCCATCGCAATGAAGATCAATGCCAGATACTCGCCGGCGCTATAGTCATGCTGCCACCCGCCCGTCATCCCATGCACAATGCCCAAGTAGAACTGCGGGAATATCGCATAGCAGGACAAGGCCAGAAACGCCGCGATGCTTGCCCAGACAACGGCGACATCTTCATAATGGTCGGACAGATCGGTGATGATAGTCACGATTTCGCCGCTGGTCATATGCTCGGCTTCGGCGATGGCCGAAGTGACGATTGCGTGATCTTCAGGGGTTACCTGTTCGACTTTTG
>JACVCM010000094.1 GCA_016742125.1 Sphingomonadaceae bacterium
ATCCCGTCGACATGACGGTGCTTGCCAATGAGCAGGTGATCGACGGCAAGGGCTGGCGCTCCGGCGCCCTTGTTGAACGCCGCAAACTGAGTCAGTGGTTTTTGAAAATCACCGACTTTGCAGACGAGTTGCTCGAAGGTTTGGGTGGCCTCGACCAATGGCCGGACAAGGTGCGGCTGATGCAGGAAAACTGGATCGGCAAGTCGCAGGGCTTGAAGTGTCGCTTCAAATTCCCGGGCAGCAGTGATGGCATCGACGTGTTTACCACGCGCCCGGACACGATGTTCGGTGCAAGCTTCGTTGCGATCGCCGCCGACCATCCGGTCGCCCAGAAACTAGCCGCAAACGCCCCTGAATTGCAGGCCTTTATCGAGGATTGCCGCAAGGGCGGCACCACCGCGGCGGAAATCGACACGGCCGAGAAAAAGGGTTTCAATACCGGCCTGACCGTCGAGCATCCGCTTGACGCGAGTTGGCACCTGCCTGTCTATGTCGCCAATTTCGTGCTCATGGATTATGGCACCGGTGCGGTCTTTGGCTGCCCGGCGCATGATCAGCGCGACCTTGATTTCGCGCGCAAATATGATCTGCCGGTTACGCGCGTCGTTGCCGATGGCGACGAGACCGACAGCAATTTCCAGGGCGATACGGCCTACACCGGCCCCGGCCGGATCGTGAATTCACACTGGATGGATGGCCTGACCATAGATCAGGCAAAGGCTGACGTCATCGCCAAGGCAGAGGCCGAAGGCTGGGGCGAGGGACAGACGCAATATCGCCTGCGCGACTGGGGAGTCTCCCGCCAGCGTTACTGGGGCACGCCAATCCCGATCATCCATTGCGAAGCCTGCGGCGCGGTGCCGGTGCCCGAAAACCAGTTGCCGGTAAAGCTGCCCGAAGATGTCAGCTTTGACATACCCGGCAATCCGCTCGATCGCCATCCGACCTGGAGCAAGGTAGATTGCCCCCAATGCCACCAGGCTGCGCGCCGTGAAACCGACACGCTCGATACCTTTGTCGATTCAAGCTGGTACTTCATCCGCTTTGCCAGCCAGCCCGGCGGCAAGCCCTTCGATCGCACGATTGCGGAACAATGGTTGCCCGTCGATCAGTATATCGGCGGCGTAGAACATGCGATCCTGCACTTGCTCTACGCCAGGTTTTGGACACGTGCCTTGAGCAAGATCGGCATGATCGATGTGAAGGAGCCGTTCGCGAGCCTGTTCACCCAAGGCATGGTGACTCACCAGACCTATCAGGATACCGACGGCAACTGGCTCACACCCGAACAGGTGAAGCGTGACGGTGATATCTGGACGATTATCGAAACAGGCGAACCCGCTGTCGCCGGGCGTATCGAAAAAATGTCCAAGTCGAAGAAAAATGTCGTCGATCCCGATGACATTGTCGACCAATATGGCGCGGATGCAGTGCGCTGGTTCATGCTGTCCGACAGCCCGCCCGAGCGCGATCTGGAATGGTCGGAAAGCGGCATTGAAGGCTGCTGGCGTTTCGTCCAGCGCCTTTGGCGTCTGACGGGTCAGATCAGCGGCGCCGATGGCCAGGACAAGGCGCTGGACCGCAAAACGCATCAGGCAATTGCCGGTGTCGGCGCGGACATCGAGGCGTTGTCCTTCAACAAGGCGGTCGCCAAGATTTACGATCTCGCCAATGCCATCGAAAAGGCAGCGCCTTCGGCTTCAAGGGATGCCGCCATCCGCACGATCGTCCTGCTGTCGGCACCGATGGTACCGCATCTTGCCGAAGAAGCATGGACTAAATTGGGAGAAGGGATGATTGCCGACATGCCTTGGCCCGATGTCGATCCGGCGCTGCTGGTCGAGGACGAGGTAACCATAGCGGTTCAGGTCAAGGGCAAGCTGCGCGATACGCTGACAGTGGCCAAGGGTTTGCGGCAGGAAGAGATGCAGGCGCTTGCGCTGGCCAGTCAAAAGGTCCAGCATGCGATTGACGGTGCGGACATCCGCAAGGTCATCGTGGTGCCCGACAGGCTGGTCAATATCGTCATATGAAGCAAATAATCGCCCCTGCATTGCTGATGTTCGCGCTGTCGGGCTGCGGGTTGCAACCCCTTTACAGCGGCGGATCGAAGGGCGCGGTGGCCAGCACCCTGGGCAGTGTTTCGGTCGAACCCATCCAGGGCAAAAATGGCTGGCTGATGCGAAATGCACTTAACGACCGGCTTGGCGCGCACCAGGGTGACGCTGCGCAATTTCGTCTGGTGGTCGCACTAGATGACCAGATTGAAGGCTTCGGCGTCCGCGCCGACGACACGGTGACGCGGGAACGCCGTACTTTGCGCGCCCGTTATCAACTGATTGCCATTGCCACCGGTGAGACCGTACTTGACGCAACCGCCGGTTCCGATGCCGGTATCGACGTGGTCAGTTCGGAATATGCGACCATAGCGGGTGAGAACAGCGCGCTTGAAAATCTGACGCAAAAGGTCGCTGACCAGATTGTCACCCGGCTGTCGCTCTACGCCCGCGGCGAATGAACAGTCCAAAAGAGCGCAGTTTTGTAGGCGCTGTTACGGCGCGGCCCGACATCCGGCTATTTCTCATATTCGGACAGGACGAATCGGCAATCGCCGACATCGCTGCACAAATGGCGACGCAGCTTGGCTCTACCGAGCGGGTCGACATCGACAGCGACCGCATAAAAAATGACCCGGCGCTTCTGGCGGACGAAGCATCCGCGCTCTCGCTTTTTGGTGACAAACGCTATGTTCGCCTCAATTTCCGCCGAGAAGAGGGACTGGCGGCAGTCGAAAATCTGCTCGCACTGGAAGGGGAGGCCAATCCGGTTATCGCGACCGCAGGCAATCTCACCAAGACCAGCAAGCTGCGCAAACTCGCAGAAAGTCATCCAAAGGCGATGGCGCATATCTGCTATCTTCCCGAAGAGGGGAATGCCGCCGCCGCTGCGATGGCTTATGCCGCCACCGTGGGCCTGAAACTGGACCGCAGTCTGGCTGCACGCATTGCCCGCTACACCGGGCAGGACCGCAAGCTGGCGCAGACCGAGGTCGACAAGCTGTCGCTCTATTACGACGCCTCGCCCCAGCGTCCGGCGACGGTTGAGGTTGCGGCATTTGAGGCGCTATCCGCCGAGACCGGGGAGGAGAATGTTAGCGGGCTGATCAACCAGGTGATGGGCGGCGATCTTCGCGGCGCGGGGCACGAACTCGCGGTGGCGCGCGATATGGGCGTCGACGCGATTCGCATCGTCCGCGC
The DNA here is from genome assembly GCA_016742125.1 of Sphingomonadaceae bacterium. GTDB lineage: Bacteria > Pseudomonadota > Alphaproteobacteria > Sphingomonadales > Sphingomonadaceae > Sphingorhabdus_B. Next base: position 3,258 of record JACVCM010000094.1, read on the forward strand.
ACTGCAACGGCGGGTATCGCTGCTCGCGTCGCTGCGCGCAAAGGTCGACAATGGCGCGAACCCCGGCGCAGTAGTTAAGGCGACCCGCTCGATTTTTTGGAAAGAAGCCGATGATTTCGTGAAACAGCTGTCGCGTTGGCCCTCCGCGCGGCTGGCGGGATTGAACGGCCATCTGCTCGATGTCGAAGCCAAGTTGATGAGCGTGCGCGAAGGATTGGGCAGTATCATATTGGAAGAAGAGCTGCTCCGAATTGCCCGTGTTGCGGCAAGGAGAAGCTAGTCACTCATATTGCGCAGTTATTGGAATGCGGGCGCGGAATGTGCCCGATGCATTGCCGCGTAGCTGCAGTCTGCCGCCGAACGAAAATTCGAGCCGTCCGGTTGGGTCGAGCCGCGGGCTTCCGCTCAGGCTGGTACGCAGTCCGGTGATTTCAACCACGCCGCCAGTCGATGACGTCATGCGGGCGCTGGGCGGCATATCGATACGCACCGCCCGTCCTGGCATTCCATGCACCACGGCTGTCCCTGCCAGCGCCGAGCCGCCAAGGTCGACTATTCCGCCATCGACACGCCTGCTGCCGCTTTGCGGATCGACTTCGATCTGGCCGCCGCCGGAACCGGACAGCGCGGCGCGGCTGAAATCCAGCCTGGTTGTTATCTCTATCGACAGTGGTATTTCCCGTTCGGCGGATGGCTGCTCTGTCACGTCGGTTGGCTTGCACAGACGGCACGCCCCGTCACCTGCCGCAATCAACAGCGGCAACAGCCCCAACGCCCACACAGCGCGCAGCTTATGACCTGGTCCTGTCATAACCTGCCAGTTTTAGGCCGCGCATGGTAAATGCATGGTTAAATAGTAACCTTGAACCGATATCGGTCGAACCCCACATCGCACGGCAGAAAGGCGGCATATAATGGAAAAAATTCACAAGAGCGACGCCGAATGGCGTCAGCAGCTTGATCCGGTGCAATATCATGTCCTGCGCGAAGCGGGCACCGAACGCGCCTTTGCCGGAAAGCTGACCGATGAAAAGCGCGAGGGTGAGTTTCGCTGCGCGGGTTGCGGCACGACGTTGTTCGCGTCCGACACCAAATTCGACAGCGGTTCGGGTTGGCCGAGCTTTACCGCCCCCGCCGATAGCGAGGTGGTCGAGGAACATCGCGATATCTCCTATGGGATGATTCGGACCGAAGTGCGCTGCGCCGCATGCGACGGGCATTTGGGTCATGTATTCCCCGACGGTCCCGGACCGACCGGCTTGCGCTACTGCATCAACAGCGCCGCGCTGGAGTTTGAGCCGGAGTGACGTCCGCAGAATGTCGCTTGTGAGCGGCAATAATTGTGATTAACACCCCGCGCAATGGCACGTAGCAGTACAGCACAGACAGAACGTGGGCCGTTCATGACGTGGACGATCCGCTTGCTGAAAATCGGCATGGTTGCAGGGCTTTTGGGGCTGATGGTGATCGGTATTTTCGTCGCCATCGCCCGCGGCGAGATTGACAGTTTCGAAGATTTGAAAGCATCGCCCAATGGGCAGATGATCCGTGTGCGCGCCGCCGACGGCACGGTCATCCAGTCGCTCGGCCCGAGTTTCGGTCGCTGGCTACGCATCGATGAGCTGCCATCGGAAATGAAAGACGCGATGGTCGCGGTCGAAGACCGGCGCTATTACATGCATCCGGGCGTTGATCCCATTGGTATCACCCGGTCGTTCTATGTGCGTTCGGTCGAAGGCCGGTGGACGCAGGGCGGATCGACGATAACGCAGCAACTCGCCCGGAATATCTACCTGAACAATAACAAGGAATTCGGCCGGAAAATGCGCGAGATCATTCTTGCGCTCGCGATGGAAACGAAGTTTTCGAAAGACCAGATACTCGAACTCTACCTCAACAAGGTTTATTTTGGCGGCGGCGCCTATGGGGTCGATGCGGCATCACGGAAATTCTTCGATCATGGAGCGGAGAATCTGACACTGGCCGAAGCGGCCATCATTGCAGGGCTGGTGAAGGCACCGTCGCGTTATTCACCCACGGCTGACGCAAAGGCGGCGCTAGGGCGCGCAGGGGTTGTTGTCGCGGTGATGCAGGATGCCGGAATGATTAGCGCCGCCGAAGCGGCATCGGTCAAACCTGCCCAAGTGAAGATGGCTCCCGAGCCGCCCCAGGATAGCGTGCGTTACTTTACCGACTGGGCGCTTCCGCAGCTGGACGGTCTTATCGACGAGACAGAAAAACCGATCGACGTCTGGACCACGCTGGATCTCAAGATGCAGCGCGCCGCAACCGCCGCCATCGCCGCGAATGTGCCGCGTGGCGCACAAGGTGCGCTTGTGGCAATCGACCGGGACGGTGCGGTGAAGGCCATGGTTGGGGGGACCGATTATGTGACCAGCAACTATAATCGCGCGGTTACCGCCGTGCGCCAGCCGGGTTCGGCATGGAAACTCTTTGTATATCTGACCGCTCTGGAAGCGGGATACCGGCCCGAGGACAAGGTTGTCGATGAGCCGGTCGACATTGAGGGCTGGCAACCCAGGAATAGCGGCGGCAACTATGCGGGTGAAATCACGCTTCGCACCGCTTTTGCCTATTCGAAGAACACTGTCGCCGCACAAATCGGTCAGGAGGTTGGCACCAGCAGCATCGCAAATATGGCCCGACGCTTTGGCATCACAACGCCAGTCAACACGCAACCCTCGATGGTTCTTGGAACATCCGAAACCAGGGTTATCGACATGACCCGGGCCTTTGCCGCCGTCGCGGCCAATGGACGGAGCATAACGCCCTTCGGCATTTCGAAGGTAACGACAATCGATGGGGAGGTCATTTACTCCGCGAAGCCGCAAAAGTCGATTCAACTGGTGGAAGACTGGGTCGCTGGCGGCATGATCGACCTGATGCAGACCGCCGTTGCCACCGGCACCGGACGCGCCGCCAACATCGGACGCCCTGTCGCAGGCAAGACAGGTACCACGAGCAGCAACAAGGACGGCTGGTTCCTGGGCTTTTCAAGCGGGCTGACCACCGGCGTCTGGATGGGGCGTGACAATGCGCGTGCGGTCGGCGGCCTCGAAGGCGGCCGGGCACCGGCGCAGGCATGGGCCGCTTTCATGCGTGTGGCCGTTGCCGGGCGACCGGTCGAACAGTTTGCAACCGACGTGACCTTCCCCGAAAGACTGGAGGATGAGGAGGACGCGCTGCTCGACGGCGAGGAGTTGCTGGTCGACGAAAATGGCAATCCGATCATCATGCAACCTGGAACCGGCGAGGGCATCATGCCCGAGGAAATTCCCACCGAGCCGCTGGATCAGGAGTTTATCGACCGGGCGCTCGGGAGGCGTCCGTCGCCACCACAGACGGAAGCCGTCGATCCATTCATGGAATGAGCTAGACCACCAGTTCTTCCAACATCCGGCGAGAGACGATCTTCAATCCATCGTCATGCCGTTCGACTATTCCGCGCCGGACGATATTGGCTAGCGCGCGCGAGGCCGTTTCCCGCGTGGTATTCACACTGATGGCCAGTGCGGACAATATCGGTAGCGGCCTGATCCAGCCGTCATCATCCGCCCTTCCCAGCAAGGCGCGGTAGCAACGCCCTGTTGCGGTCAGACCGATTCGCGCGGCCATCCGGTCGAGAACCATATCCAGCTGCTTTGCCATCAAATTGGCAATTCCCCGGGCAATCGTCACATGCTGTGTCGCGAGTTCTGCAATAGCCCGGGTCTCAAAGGCCAGCACTGACAGCTTGCCGATGGCCGAAATATCGGCGCGATGGGTCGTTGGCTCGGGATAAGCACCGAACAGCTCGCCCGGGCCATAGCCTGCGAGCTGGGCATGCTGCCCATCGATACTGTACAGGTCTGCCGAGGCTATACCTTCCAAGACGAGAAACAGATGCGCCGCGACATCTCCGCGCAGCGCGACCGGGGAACGATGATCATATTGGCGATATCGGGTTACCGTCAGTATCTGCTCTGCTTCGGGTTGGGGACAGAGGAAACAGGCAACTATTTGCGCCAGATGTTCCGCCTGTTTCACCGCCCGCCCCTGTTTCCAACACTGTCACAAATGTTTAGGCGGTGCGGCGATGGCTTGGCAAGCCGCTATAATCGGTGGCCGGTCCGGTCTTTCTTGGTCTGCAGATAATGCGCATTGTGCGGATTGGCGACGATTTTGAGCGGCAGGCGTTCGACGACCGAGATACCTTGCGCCTCAAGGCCAGCCACCTTTTCCGGATTGTTGGTAAGCAGCCTAATCTGGGCCACGCCCAGTAGTTCAAGCATGCGTGCGGCCACCGAGAAATCCCGCGCGTTGATAGCGAAGCCAAGGCGCATATTGGCATCGACCGTATCGAAACCCTGATCCTGCAACGCATAGGCGCGCAACTTGTTGATCAGACCGATGCCTCGCCCCTCCTGCCGCAGATACAATAATATCCCCCAGCGTGCATCGGATATCTGCCGCAATGCTTCGTGCAGTTGGGGACCGCAATCGCATTTGAGACTGCCGAGGACGTCGCCGGTCAGGCATTCGCTGTGGAGACGCACTACCGGCGGGCTTGAATCGCGTTTCCCGATGATCAGCGCTACATGATCGGCTGCATCTGCTGCGGACCGGAATGCAATGATTTCTGCTTCGCTGCTCGCGGCAATGGGAAGGCGCGCCCGCGCAGCTATGTCCAACGCACCGCTGTCATCGAACGCAGCAACATCGCCGGGCATGACCGAAAGCGCTGCCTCGACACCGGCATCGACCACGAGACAAGCCGGCAGCAGCCCTGCCAGACGGCAAAGTTCCAGCGCCGCGGTGGCTGTGGATCCGTCGACAATTGGTTCGGCGACGAAAGGTCCTTTCATCGGGTAGCGCAAATCGAGCACCGGATCGGCAATGGCAATGGCCAGCGACAGGTCCGCGCCCATCGGCAGGTTGACCAGAACCGGCGAGGCGGGATCGGCTGCATCCCTTTGATTGGCCAGTTTGAGCGTGACCGCGCGGTTTCCGGACAGCAGCAGTCTGCTCGCATCGCCAAGGCTGGTCGCTGTTTCAAGCGCGACCAGCGTCAGTTCGCCCTCGCCTTCGTTGACGCGAACCGGCCAGCCGCGACGCAGCGCATCGATGGCGCGTGCTGCTTGGCGCGCATCGCCGGGAACGACGCGCACCTCGCTCAAAATGCGAATTCCGTCACGATGGGAGCATGGTCCGAGGGCTTGCCCCAGCCACGACACGCCTTGTGAACGACATGCTGCCGTGCCTTGTCCTTTAGGTCGGGCGTGACCCACATATGGTCGAGCCGCCGGCCGCGGTCCGAAGTCTCCCAGTCCTGCGCACGATAGCTCCACCAGGTGTAGAGTTTTTGCGAAGGGTCGACAAAGTGGCGGGCAAGATCGGTCCAGTTTCCGGCGTTCTGCATCGCCGCCAGATGTTCGCATTCCACCGGCGTGTGGCTGACGACGTTCAAAAGCTGTTTGTGGCTCCAGACGTCATGTTCAAAGGGCGCAACGTTGAAATCGCCTGTCAGGATTGTCGGGCAATCGACCGTCGCAGACCAGGTCGTCATGCGGGTCAGGAAATCCAGCTTCTGACCGAATTTGGGATTGAGTTCGCGATCCGGAATATCCCCCCCTGCGGGTATGTAGACATTGTCAAGGCGAACGCCCTTGGTCGCTTCGGTGCCGATTTCCGCGCTGATATGGCGTGCTTCGCCATTGGCCTGCCAGTCCTCGACCCGGCGGTTGATAAGCGGCAGCTTGCTGACGATGGCAACGCCATGATGCATCGGCTGGCCATTAATCATCATGTGACGGTAGCCCAGTTGACGGAAAAGGCCCTCGGGAAAGAGACTGTCGATGACCTTCGTTTCCTGAAGACACAATATGTCCGGCGCTTCCTCCTTCAAAAAGCGTTCGACAATGTCGATACGGGCTCGGACCGAGTTGATATTCCACGATGCAATACGGATGGTCTGGGGCATAAGCCTACCGCCCTAGATGGCGGAACGACTGCGGGCAAGACGATGATGGGGAAATACCGCCAAAAAGCAAAGCCCTCATCCCGGGGGCATTTGGGATGAGGGCTAAGCTTGCGTTCGTCACGCGGATATCAGTGGCTAACGTTATCGTCGTGGGCAACAGGGGGAAAACCACACGAACTGCCAACCGCTGATGCACAATTTATACAACCGATTTCCTGTCAGCCAGATGAACAGACCGGTTCAGCTTCGCAATTGGTCGGCACAGAGCTTCGCTTCATCGCCATATAACCAAAGATAGTCAGCTTTTGCGGCGAACAGGGCGCGGGTCCTTCCAGGTGAAAGCGCTGTTGGCGATGGCGCCGTTATATTTCACATTGCCGAGTCGGATGCTGGTCCGGTTGTTTTTCGAATCCAGCGCCACCCAGCCATTGAGGGTGAGTCCGCCAGGTGCCCCGGGCTGCCGCACGAAGACCATTGTGATCACCCCATATTCGGGGCGCTTGGGATCGCGCACTTCGACGCTGATAACTTCGTCCGTAGATGTGGGCACCAGCTTGCCATAACGTCGCAAATCCTGACCGGGGTCGAGCAGTGCTGCCAACGGACTGTTACGGATCGGCCAGCGTTGCACCTGTTTGACTTCATAATCGACCATTGTCAGCGCCTTGCCGTCACCAACGATCAGCAACGGCACGTCTTTCTGATATTCGAAGCGGACATGACCGGGACGTTTCAAAAGCAACTTTCCGGACAATGTGCCGCCGCGCCGGTCGGTCTGCGTGAAACTTGCGCTCATCGTCCCGACGGCCTGCATATGCGCGACAACGCGGTCCATTTTATCGGCGCTGGACTGCGCCGAACCCGGCATAGTCATGAAAAGCGCTACAGGCGCAAACATCAGGCTATATTTTGCAAAAGTCATTATGTCTTCCTTGGGAGAGATGCCTGTTGGTTATTCCAACGGCCTTGAACCCGGACTTAACGTCTAAATCGGGTCGCCGTTCCGGTCGCGCAGCACTTCGCGGCGACCAATATGATTGGGGGCAGACACAAAACCGTCCTCTTCCATCCGGTCGATCAGGCGGGCGGCGCTGTTATACCCTATGCGGAGTTGCCGCTGGATCCAGCTAGTCGATGCCTTCTGGCTTTCAAAGACAATCTGGCAGGCCTTGCGATATTGCGAGTCCTCCTCGCTGTCATTGCCGCCCATGCCGCCAAAATCGAAACCGCCATCTTCGGGTTCTTCGGTGACGGCCTGGATATATTCGGGCTGCCCCTGCCCGCGCCAATGGTCGGCAACACGGCGCACCTCGTCATCCGAGACGAATGGCCCGTGGATACGGGTGAGGCCACGCCCGCCAGCCATATAGAGCATGTCGCCCTTTCCGAGCAGCTGCTCTGCACCCTGTTCGCCCAATATCGTTCGGCTGTCGATTTTCGAGGTTACGTGAAAGGAGATACGGGTCGGCAAATTGGCCTTGATGACGCCGGTGATGACATCAACCGAGGGACGCTGCGTTGCCATGATGAGGTGGATGCCAGCTGCGCGCGCCTTTTGTGCCAGTCGCTGGATGAGGAATTCAACCTCCTTCCCCGCAGTCATCATCAGGTCGGCCAGCTCGTCAACCACCACGACTATTTGCGGCATCGGTTCGTAGGCGAGACTCTCTTCCTCATATTGCGGTTGACCGGTCATCGGATCATAGCCGATCTGGACCTTGCGTCCCAGCGGCGCGCCCTTGGCCTTTGCGGCGCGGACTTTCTCGTTGAAATTGGCCAGGTTGCGAACCCCCAGCGAGGACATCATCCGGTAGCGCTCTTCCATCTGCTCAACCGCCCATTTAAGTGCGCGGATTGCCTTTGCAGGCTCGGTCACCACCGGTGACAGCAGGTGCGGAATGTCGTCATAGCTCGACAGTTCGAGCATCTTCGGGTCGATCATGATCATCCGGCACTGATCGGGGGTGAGCCGGTACAGCAGCGAGAGGATCATGCAGTTGAGCCCGACCGATTTGCCCGAGCCAGTCGTCCCCGCGACCAGCAGATGCGGCATGGGCGCGAGATCGGCAATCACCGGATCGCCGGAGATATTCTTGCCCAGGATAATCGGTAACGCGCCCTTCTGATCTACAAACGCACCGGACCCGACCATTTCCTGAAACACAACCGGCTCCCGGTGCGCATTGGGCAGCTCGATGCCGATCACGGTGCGGCCGGGGATCGGCGCGATGCGCGCCGACAGCGCCGACATGTTGCGCGCGATGTCGTCGGCCAGG
>JACVCM010000095.1 GCA_016742125.1 Sphingomonadaceae bacterium
CCCCACCGTGTGCCGGCCCCGGCCCGGTTGCGGCCCATAACTCCCGCCCGGGAGCCGTCCACCACAAAGGGGTGCGAACGCCCACGGGAGTCATGGGGCGCAGCCCCGACCGCCCCACGCCCCTCAGGCCCCTTAGACGCAGGTTGGCCCGTTCCTTTGTCCATCGTTGTGGCCGCCACCCCCCCGCCCCGCGCCCCCCCCCCCCCCCCCCCCAGCCCCGCCATCAACCGCCACTCGGGTATCTTGAGCGCAAACCGCCCACGATAGGCGCGCGATATAAGGTCGCTGACCGCGTTCGACGTTATCGACAACTGATAAGGCAGGAATTCCGCCAGCTTCAATGTTTGACCGGCTTTTGCCATCAATATTCCACAGTCAATCCTGCCCACATCGTCCTTGGCGTGGCACGCTCTATCACGCCATCGCCGCCGATGGCTGCTTCCACCCGGGCATCGAACAGATTTTCCGCCCTTAATTCAAGCCGGAACTTGCTGGAAAGACGATATCCAATACCTGCATCGATCGTAAACGCACTGTCCAGACGGCGTTTATTGCCATCATCCTCAAACTGTCCGCCGACATAGCGTGCGGTGACAGTGCCGCTGAACGACCTGCCATCATAGCTGAAACCGATATTGGCAAAATGACGGGGGACTTGTGCCGGCCGTAAACCGTTCAGGGACCGCGCTGCGCCGGAAGCCTTTACAGCCGCATCGACATAGGCATAGCCTGCCCGGACCGATAGCTCTTGAGCAGTATAGGACGCATCGATCTCGATACCCTTGCTATCGATGGCATCCAGATTTTGTCGTTGACGATATACGCCGCCTGCGGCCACGAAACCGACACCGGGGAAATTGCCCGGTCCTACGCCGAGCCCGACATTTGCTATAGCATTGTCGAGCTTGTTGACGAATGCCGTCGCGCCGATCTGGAAATCGCCGCTTTCCAGATCGACGCCCAACTCCGCGCCCTTCAGTCGTTCGGGTGCCAAGGCTTCGTTCGCAGCTGTGGCGTCGGCCCCAACCCGAAATGGCCGGTAAAGTTCATTAAGTGTAGGCAGGCGCCAGCCCAGATAGGCTGCACCACGTAATTTGAGCGCATCGCTTGCCTGATAAGCAAACCCCGCCCTGCCTGTGCCTTCCCAGCCCGAACGGTCGGCGAACACATCGTCAGAGCGCACGGTGCCGCCGATATTCACTTCCTTGCGGAAACCATCGGATATGTTCCACCGGTCCATCCTGCCGCCAGCAGTGAGTGTTAGCCCGTCGGTCGGTTCGAAGCTCGCCTCGGCAAAAGCTCCGACTGTATCGGTTTTGCCGCCCGCACGCCGGTTGCGGCCGGGCACGAGGCCGGTAAAGAAGAAATCCTCATTGGTCTCGCCAATCGTCCGCCGCCAGTCGCCTCCGATCCGCAATTCGGCTCTGTCGCCCAGCGGAGGGCGAAGTTCGATGCGCGCGCCAAGACCGGTCGAGGGAACCGAATATTGGTCGAGCGTAAGGCTGACCGAGTTGCGACCAGCACCGATGGCGCCAAAGCGGTTGGAAAAGTCGCGTATCTGTAAATAGGCCAACGCGCTCCACTGCCAGCCGCGGGTCGTGCGGTTGACGAGGCGCAGACTGGCATCGACGCCGCTATTCTGGCTGTCGGAAAAATCGAAGCCCCGGTCGCGCTCGTCGGTGAAGGCCCGCATATTCGCTTGCAATTCGCTGTTGTCGGACAGCGGAGCGACGGCGCGGATAGCCACGCCACCCTGTTCATAAGGAGCGGGCCTATCGATTGCCCCACGCTGGCCCGCAATGATGGGAATGAATCCATCGCCTTGCGCATAGCTGCCTGAAAGCGAAACGGTGCCATCGCCCAGTTTGCGCAGCAAGGATGCTTTTGCATCGACGCTGTTGCGACTGCCGAAGGCAATGCCGGCATCGAGCTCATCGATATTTTGCTTGCTGTCGAGTTCGATGACACCGGCGATTGCTCCCGCGCCGGATGCCACCTGTCCAGCGCCTTTGCGGACCCGGATGTTGGCCAGATTGAGCGCATCGTAACCGGGCCAGCTGATCCAGCCGCCGAATGGATCGGCTTGCGGCACATCGTCGAGGATGAGGATTGCGCGCGACGACGCGTTACCGCCAAGGCCGCGCAGCGTCACGCCCTGGCTGGTCGGATTAGCCGAACGCGCGTCAGACCGGCGGAATTGTTGGAGTCCGGCAACTAGCGCCAGCGATCCTTCCAATCGCGATTGTTGAATTGGCACTTCAGTGATGGACTCAGTTCGTTCAACCGCGGCAGTCGGCAGATTACCTGTCACCGTTATATAACAGCTGACCATTATTGTTCCGTCCGGCGGACAATCCTCCGAATTATTGGCTTGGCTGAACGCAGGAGTGGCCATTGCCAAAAGCGGCAGGCACAACACTGCACCGAACCTCATGCGTCGGGGTTCACCAAATCGGGATGCGCCGCCTTGAAGGCCGGTATGTCTGCCAACGCGGCATCGATCCGGATCAGCTTCGGAAACGCGTCCAGTGGCGTGCCGAACCGCCGCGCATTGGCCATTTGCGGGACGAGGCAAACATCGGCCAGATTGGGCAGGTCGCTGCCGAACAAGCCGTCTTCGGGCGCCATTGCCTCCAGCGCGGTGAAGCCTTCGATGATCCAATGGCGATACCAGTCGTCAATTGCCGCCTGATCCTGTCCCATCGTCTCCTTGAGATATTTCAGCACGCGCAAATTGTTGATCGGGTGGATATCCGCCGCGATGATCATGGCCTGGGCCAGCGTCTTGGCGCGCATGGCAGGTTCGGACGATACCATCTTCGGATCATGGTAATTGGCGTCCAAATAATCGATAATCGCCAGGCTCTGCGTCAGGTCATGGCCGTCGATCGACAGCATCGGCACCAAGCCCTGCGGATTGCGCGCGACATAGGCGGGGTCCTTGTGCGCGCCGTCGAGCAGGCTTGTCGGCACGCTCCGGTACGGCACGCCTTTCAGGTTGAGCACGATACGCACGCGATAGCTCGCCGAGGATCGCCAATAGTCGTAAAGTATGATTTCGTTCATACAAGGCGCGTTAGCATGAGGTTGGTAAAAGGCAAAAGCATTGCGATGTAGCAATCGCAGACTAAAGTCCGGATATGGTGTTTGAGGAGAGTATATTTTGTCTATCAGAATGTCCGCCGCGATCGGTTCGCTCCTGTTCATGTCGGTCGCAGCCAGCGCTGCCGCACCCGTCACCGGCAGCTGGGTCACGCAAAGCAGGGATGGCGTTGTCGAAATCTACGAATGCGGCGCGAGCCTTTGCGGAAAAATCGCCAAATTCCTTGTGATGCCGCCGGCTGGCGCGGGGGCCAAGGACATCAACAATCCCAACAAGGCGCTGCGCGGACGGACGATATTGGGGATGAATATCCTCACTGGCTTCAAGGCAGTCGGCAATGAATGGAAGGGACAGATTTATGACCCCAAATCGGGCAAAACGTACCGCTCGGTAGTGTACAAGGGCAAGTCCGGCAATCTGGTGGTCAAGGGCTGCATCGGTCCCTTCTGTCAAGCACAGACATGGACGCCCGCGCGCTAGCCCCCTCTCCTACGCCCGCAATTTCCAGCCCGAGCGCAGAAGCGCGTAGCAGGCGATGCCAAGCAGGATGTTGATACCCAGCAGCAGCAGTGCACCGAAGATCACGGGACTGTCAGCGTTACCGATGAAGCCGTAACGGAAGCCGGAAATCGCATAGAAAAACGGATTGGCATGGCTGATCGCCTCAAAGGTCGGCGCCAGTTTGTCGACCGAGTAGAAAGTACCCGACAGTAGCGCCGCCGGGGCGACCACAAAATTGGTCACCGCAGCAGCATGGTCGAACTTTTCGGCCCAGATCGACGTCATCACGCCCATCAAGGCAAGCAGTGTCGAACCCATCAACCCGAACCAGAAAACAGCACCGACGTGAACCGGTGTGACATGGACACCGGGCCACACGGACATCGCCAGCCAAATGGTCCCGCCTACCAGAAATGCGCGCGTGACCGCCGCCGCCACAAGCGCCGTCAGCACCTCGGCATGTGACAAGGGCGGCATCAGATAGTCGACGATCGTACCCTGAATTTTGCCTACCAGAAGCGAGAAGCTCGAATTGGCAAAGGCATTTTGCATCATACCCATGATGATTAGCCCCGGCGCGATAAAATCGGCGAACGAAACCCCAAGCACCGTCGGCTTTACGGCGCCCAGCGCAACGGTGAAGATGATGAGGTAGAGCAAGGTCGTGATGGCAGGTGCCCAGACCGTCTGCAACTGCACCTTGAAGAAACGGCGAACCTCCTTCAGGTAAAGTGTCTTCAAGCCCACCCAGTTGACATTGCGGATCAGCCGCTCGCCTTCGGGTAATTGAACTATCGGACTCAATTCCCTATCTGGGCCCTGCGCGCTTTTATGGTGGATAGTCATCGCGCAATCGACTATCGGCTTGCAGCTTCGACCGCAAGGCGCAATCGCGCCATCATCGCGGCTGCACAAAATTGAATTTGGGAAAGCAAATATGTCCTGGACCGACCAGCGGATCGACCAACTGAAAAGCCTTTGGGAAAAGGGCCTGACCGCCAGCCAGATCGCCGACGAGCTGGGCGGGGTCAGCCGCAATGCGGTTATCGGCAAGGCACATCGCCTGGGACTGAAATCGCGCCCATCGCCCGTAAAAGCTAATGAGCCCGAGAAGAAGGCTGCGCCAAAGAAACCGGCGCCGGTGGCGAAACCGGTGGCGGCAGCACCTGCCAAACCGCGTCCTGCTCCCGCCGCATCGCCGGTGGCCGCTCGCCCCGAAGCGACGGGCACCGAACCGCGGCAGGACATGCCGCGGATTGTTTCGATCGGTCCGGGCGGCTTTATGCGGCAGGGGCCCGGCGACCAGCAGGCACCCATTCCGCCCGCTCCTCCTCGCCGTCTTGTTCCTGCCAAGCCCAGTCCCGAAATCGCTGGCAAGACCACCTTGCTCGATCTGAACGAGCGCGTGTGCCGCTGGCCGATGGGCCATCCCGGAGAGGCAGATTTCCATTTCTGCGGAGAGGCCGTGAACCCGGGCTTCCCCTATTGCGTCGAGCATTGCGGCCGTGCGTATCAGGCGCAGCTTCCGCGCGGCGTCCGCCGCCCACCGCCCCCAATGCCTTTTGGCGGGCCTCGGGTTCGCTGAATCCAGCGTCGTCCCCGCGAAGGCGGGGACCTCGGGAGGCAGACTATCCACAGACGATTTCCCTAACTACTTGCGCCGCGGACTCCGCGCGTCTTATAGCATTGGGATGACCGATGACCTGTTTGGTGGCAGCGCGGCTGCTACCGCCGCTTCCAATGAGTATACCGCTTCCGCGATCGAGGTGCTGGAGGGGCTTGAGCCCGTGCGCCGTCGTCCGGGCATGTATATCGGCGGCGTCGACGAACGCGCCTTGCACCATCTGGCATCCGAGGTGCTCGACAATTCGATGGATGAGGCGGTGGCTGGCCATGCGAACCGGATCGAAGTCTATCTCGCCGCGGGCAACCGGTTGACCATCACCGATAATGGCCGCGGTATTCCGGTCGATCCGCACCCCAAATTTCCTGGCAAATCGGCGCTTGAGGTAATCCTGACCACATTGCATTCGGGCGGCAAATTTTCGGATAAGGCCTATGCGACTTCGGGCGGCCTGCACGGCGTCGGCGTCTCGGTGGTCAATGCGCTGTCCGACGATACGGTGGTCGAAGTGGCGCGCAACAAGCAATTGTACCGGCAACGCTTTTCGAAAGGCCACGCCCTTGGGCCCATGGAGGAACTGGGGTCGACCCCGAACCGCCGGGGGACGACGATTGCCTTTACGCCCGATGTCGAGATCTTCGGAGCCGACGCGAAATTCAAACCGGCGCGGCTGTTCCGGCTCGCCCGATCGAAAGCCTATCTTTATGCCGGTGTCGAAATTCGCTGGCGTTGCGATCCGGACCTGGCGACCGACGACGTGCCGGCCGAGGCAGTATTTCAGTTTCCGGGCGGGCTGTCCGATCATCTGCGCGAACAACTCGGCACGCGGGCCTGCGCGACCACAGATTTTTTCGCCGGAACGCAGGACTTTCCCGAGAGCCAGGGCCGCGTCGAATGGGCGATTTCGTGGCCGCTTTATTCGGACGGCTCCTATAGCTGGTATTGTAACACCATTCCCACGCCGGACGGTGGCACGCATGAAGCCGGCGTTCGTGCCGCCCTGACAAAAGGTTTGCGCGCGTTTGGCGAACTGGTTGGCCAGAAGAAAGCGGCGCAGATTACTGCCGAGGATATTTTCAATGAGGCCGAGCTGATGCTTTCGGTCTTCATCCGCAATCCACAATTCCAGAGCCAGACAAAGGACCGGCTGACATCGCCCGAGGCGACGCGGCTTGTCGAGAACGCAATACGCGACCATTTCGACCATTTCCTTGCCGACAATATGGAGCGCGGCAAGGCGCTGATGGGTTTCATCCTGGAGAAGGTCGACGACCGGCTTCGTCGCAAGGCGGAGCGCGAGGTCAAGCGCAAGACGGCCACGTCGGGGCGCAAGGTTCGCCTTCCCGGCAAGCTTACCGACTGTGCTTCCGACGATCCCACCGGAACCGAATTATTCATCGTGGAAGGCGATAGCGCAGGCGGTTCAGCCAAACAGGCACGCGACCGGAAGACGCAGGCGATACTGCCGATCCGCGGCAAAATCCTGAATGTCGCATCGGCCACTGCTGACAAGATCCGTGCGAACAATGAAATTGCCGATCTGCAACTGGCGCTGGGCTGCGGTGTTCGCAAGGACTGCAACCCCGACAATCTGCGCTATGAACGGATCATCATCATGACCGATGCCGATGTCGATGGCGCGCATATTGCAACCTTGCTCATGACGTATTTCTTTCAGGAAATGCCTGAGATCGTCCGTGCGGGCCATCTCTACCTTGCCCGTCCGCCGCTGTACCGTATCACCCACGGAGCGACTTCGGTCTACGCGCAGGATGAGGCGCACCGTGCGGAAATCGAAGCGACTATATTCAAGGGTAAGACTGTCGATGTCGGTCGCTTCAAGGGTTTGGGCGAAATGAACCCGAACCAGCTCAAGGAAACGACAATGGATCCGGCCACACGTTCTTTGATCCGCATCACCCTGCCGCACGAATATGAACGCCGCGCGGTGGTCACCGATCTGGTCGACCGGCTGATGGGCAAGAATCCGGAACACCGATTTAATTTCATTCAGGAAAATGCAGCGCAGTTGGACGAAGAAGCGATTGATGCTTGAGGCGCAGCCAACCTGCGGCACATCGGCGCGCTGAACCTGTTTGTGGTGGCAGGAAGGAGAGGTTGAATGAAACGACTGAGACTGGCGCTTGTTGCTGGTGCTTTATCGATAATGCCAATCCCCGCCATCGCCCAAACGCCGCCCAAAGCCACAGTCCTCCCCGCGAAACCGCTCGACCTGCGCATTGAGCAACTTCCCGCGATGCTCGCAGGGACGATGAAATATGAAGATTATTTCTCCCGAGGCTTTCTCGCCGCTGTGCCTGCTGCCGAGGTAAAGGCTCTGTCTGATCAGTTTATCACGCAGTACGGCAAGCCGTTGAAGGTTATCGCAGTCGAACCCAGTGGTCCGAATGGTGCCAACATCAAGATCGAGTATGAAAGGGCAATCGCGACGGCGGAGATCACTGTAGAATCTACCGCCCCAAACAAGGTGGTCGGCCTTTTGGTCAAGGGATTTGAACTGAAAGGCGACACCCCCGCCAGGATTGACGCCGACTTCGCCGCGCTTCCCGGCAAGGCGGGATATCTGACCGAGAAAAGCGGCGCCGACGGCAGGCGGCAGCAGATCGCGGGCCGTGCCACGGGACAGCAATTTGCCATTGCCTCTACCTTCAAGCTCTACATCCTCGCCGAACTCGCCTCGCAGGTGCAGGCCGGGCGCCGCAGCTGGTCCGATGTCGTGCCAATCCTTGACAACAGCTACTCGTCATCGGCTACCCAGAACTGGCCGCGCAGCACACCGGCTACGCTCCAGACCCTCGCCACCTGGATGATATCGGTGAGCGACAATGCCGCTACCGATGCACTTATGCGTGTACTCGGGCGCGATGCGGTGGAGAGAAAACTCGCGACTATCGGCCATAGCGACCCCGACAAAGCCTTACCGATGCTGACAACGGTCGAAGTCTTTTCGCTCAAAAGCAATCCAGGCCTGCGCACACGATTCGAGAAAGCCACCGAGCCGCAACAACGTGAATTGCTCGACAAAGAAGCCAAGGCTTTGAAATTCGAGAGCATCGATGTGAGCAAGCTAGGGTCCGGACCGGTAGCAATTGACAGCATCGAATGGTTCGCCTCGCCCGCCGATATCGCCAACCTGCTCAATAACATCCGCCGCACCGGCAACCAGACCGCGCTCGACATCATGGCGGTCAATAAAGGCGTTTCTCCCGCCAGCGCGGCGAAGTGGAAATTTCTGGGTTATAAAGGCGGTTCGGAACCAGGCGTCATTTCGATGAGCTTCCTTGCCCAGTCGAAGGCCGGTGACTGGTATACAATAAGCGGCAGCTGGAATGACCCGACCAAGGAGGTCGACAACGCGAAGTTCACAGCGCTGATGGCGCGATTGTTGGATAGCGCGGCCGGTTAGGCAGTCAGCGCCTCGACCAACGCCTTGACCTTCTTCTGCCGCCATTGCGGCAATGGCGCGATCAGCCAGTAGGCGAGTTCGTGTTCGCGACTGTTGTCGACGGCGCGAATTCGCCCGGCGTCAAGATCGCCGGCGGCAAGCAGATGCGGAACGACCGCTTGTCCCAACCCGATCGCCGCCGCGTCGATGGCAAGCCCGGCATCGCCCAGCTTGAGCATCGTCTCCCCGTCTGCAACGGGACTGCCCGGCCAGCCGATTGGCGTGGAGGCTCCACCGTCGGGCGCACCCACACGGACAAATGCCCCGGTCGCCAGTCGCACGCCTTCATGCTCCCCCGGACCGTCGGCGAGGCGAACGGCAATATCGAGGTTGGCCTCAGTAAAGTCGATATCGCTGTCGGCCACGATCAATGTGAAACGGACGTCGGGATTGGCAGCGCCGTAGCGCGCGAGCCGCGGTGTCAGCCACTTGGCGGTGAAATCACGCGGTGCCGCGATGGTCAGCGAGTTGGACGACTGCCCTGACTGCATGGCACGCACCGATTCCTCAAACTGGAGAAACCCGGCCCGAAGGGCGTCGAGGCCGTTGGCCGCCTCATCAGTAAGTTCAAGCCCTTTGGGCGTGCGCCGGAAAAGCACGACGCCGAGCATATCTTCAAGCGCGCGAATTTGCTGGCCTACTGCTGCGGGTGTGACCGCAAGTTCATCCGCCGCCTTGGTGAAACTCAAATGCCGTGCCGCAGCATCCAGAACGCGCAAGCCGTTGAGAGGTAAATGCGTCCTTTTCACTGCACCCCCATCATCTGGCCGTCGCCGGTGCGACCAGCTTGAACCGGGGGATTTCGGCAAGGAAAGTGCCACCGTCTTCGCGAATGAAACGGTACTGGCCCTCCATCATCCCGCTCGGCGTTCCCAAGGGGCAGCCAGAGACATAATCGTGACTCTCGCCGGGTTTGAGCAGCGGCTGTTCGCCTACAACACCATCGCCATCGACATGGTTCACCATTCCGCGACCGTCGGTTATCTTCCAGTGGCGGGTGAGAAGCTGCACCGGTTCATTCCCGTGATTTTCTATCCGGATATGATAGGACCAGAACCAACGACCTTGTGCCGGAACCGATTGCTCATTGAGGAAATTCGGCGCAACGCGGACCGTGATTCCATGGGTGGTGGCGCTGGCGGTGAAGAAAGAATCAAGGATGTTCATAGTCCCACAACCTTCAATGCGCGATCGAGGTCCTCAATAAGGTCGGCCGGGTCCTCAAGGCCGACATTGATACGGATCATCCCTTCGCCCACGCCCATAATCTCGCGCGCCTCGGGTCCAACGCTGTGGTGCGTCGAAGACGCCGGATGACACATCAAGCTGCGCGCATCGCCAATGTTGTTCGAGATATCGATCAATTCGAGCGCGTTGAGCAAGGCATGGGCCTGCTTGCGTCCCCCGTCGACCTCGAACGCGAAAATGGGTCCACAAGCCTTCATCTGGCTCATCGCCAGATTATGCTGCGGATGGCTGGGCAGGCCGGGGTGAAGGATTTTGGGTACGCGGGTTTCGAGGAATTTGCCGACGGCGAGCGCATTGTCCGATTGCCGCATCGCACGCAGTTCCAGGGTTTCCAACCCCTTGTGCACCACCCAGGCGTTGAATGGTGAAAGGTTTGGACCGGTGTTGCGCTGGAACGGCAGCAGCACCTCTTCGATCCACTGCCGCGATCCGCAGACTGCACCCGCCAGCACACGCCCCTGCCCGTCCATCAGCTTGGTTGCGCTGTAGGCAACGACATCCGCACCGAAATCCATCGGGCGTTGCAGCACCGAGGTCGCAAACGCGTTGTCGACCACCGTGGTAATCCCATGCTCCTTCGCCAGCCCGCAAACATAGGCCATGTCGACAATATCCATTGTCGGATTGGCCGGGGTTTCGAAGAAGAAGACTTTGGTGTTCGGCTGAACCGCCGCCTTCCATGCATCATTGTCACGGCTGTCGATGGTTGTGGTGCTAATTCCCCATTTGGGAAGCAGGTTATCGGTGAGCCAGCGGCACGAACCGAAGGCAGCGCGCGCAGCCACGACATGATCGCCTGTTTCAAGCTGACAGAGGAGCGCCGTCGTCATCGCCGCCATGCCCGTCGCCTGTGCGCGGCAGGCCTCAGCCCCTTCCATCAGCGCAATGCGCTCTTCGAGCATTTGCACCGTCGGATTTTGCAGCCGCGAGTAGGTCATGCCTTCGGCTTCACCGGCGAAACGGGCGGCTACGGTTTGGGCGTCGTCGTAGGTGAATCCCGACGACAGGAACAGCGCCTCCGAGGTTTCGCCATGCTCGCTACGCCATGTGCCGCCACGTATCGCCTGCGTGGCAGGACGCCATTTGCTTGTGACAGCACGATTCTGGCCGATGGTTTTCTTCATGAATTGCTTTTCGGGGACTGCGGGGTTCAGGTCAAGGCGGCAAGCACGGCATCGCCCATTTCGTTGGTGGACATTTTACCGCCAAGGTCAGGCGACCGCGCGCCGGCTGCCAGCGCCCTGGCCACCGCAGCCTCGATACGATCTGCCGCTTCAGCCTGCCCCAGCGAGTAACGCAGCATCATTGCTGCCGACAGGATCGTTGCCAGAGGGTTGGCTTTGCCCTGTCCCGCAATGTCCGGCGCGCTGCCATGAATCGGCTCGTAAAGGCCTTTGCCCTCACTATCGAGCGAAGCACTGGGCAGCATGCCGATCGACCCGGCGCACATGCTCGCCTGATCGGACAGGATGTCACCGAACAGATTGCCGGTGAC
>JACVCM010000011.1 GCA_016742125.1 Sphingomonadaceae bacterium
CGCGACACCAATATCACCATGCTGCCTGAATGGGAGCACTTGCGTGACGACATATTTTACGTCGAAAATCCTCAAGACATAGAAGCGCTGGCAGCGCAAATGCGCGCAATGTTGCAGATAAGCGAGGATGAGGAAATGGCGCGGTCGCAGCGTATCCGGGCGACCATGAACAGATACCGCTGGCCGAACCTGATCCGCGAATATCAGGCCGTAATCAACCGCGCACGCAAATCGGCAACCATATCGTCATAGTGCGATTTCAAACGCGGAACAGCAGCCGCAATTGCATCCCAAAAGCGCCCAGGGGATATCTGCAGTTCGCGAGTCTGCGCGGCGACAAGATCGGGATCGAAACAGCGCGCATCGTGCACGAACTCAGAGATTCCCAAATCCTCATACGCACCCCAGCCCTTACGTTCGTAGGACAGATGAATTGCCGGTCTGCCAGCAATCAGCGATGCGATAGCGCCATGCAGCCGGACCGACACCACCACCGATGAGGGGTTCTGTTCGATCACCTGTGACAGGCTGCCGCCATCGGTCCAACCTTGTTCCCGATAAAAGCTGCGATCACTGCGGGGGCCGGTCATATCGGCCTGCACCGCCCAAATCGGTTGATCGACCTTGGCCGAGAGCGTTTCCAGACGCTGAACATAATCTCCATCGTCGGGCAATGCACGACCGACCAGAATTGTCGAGGATGCCGTTCCCTCCGCATCGACGCTGCGCGGTAATTCGCGGGCTAGCTTCATGACGGCAAGGTCCGGGCAACGGCGAAAATTCGGACCGGGGAGTTCGCGCATACTGATGTCGTCACGGAGATAAAATCTGTCGATACCCGCGATAAGATTCCGTGTCATAGCCCCAACGGGTCCATGCAGCGGCCCTACACTTTGCGGCAAATAGATGGTCGGAACCTGTGCGCGGGAAGCAACCCGCATCTGCACCATATGGTTCAATAACACGCCCGCCTGCCGGGTGAGGGAATCGGTAACAAGGTACCCGCCCCCCACCGCGATCATTCCTCTTGCCTTTCGAGCCAGCATTTCCACATCGCTGCCAAAAAGGAAATCGGAGGCCAGTTCACCGGCAGCTTTGGCGAGACGCCAGGACATTTGCGCGGCAGGCTCGCCCGGCGCACAGTGGACATGGTCGAGATCGGCGAAACTATCTGGGTCGAGCGCGAGCAAATGGCATTGATCGCGCTCGACGCCTGCGGCCTCCAGCGCCTCAAGCGTCAGATCCACCAACAGCCCATCACCCGAGTTGCGTCGACTAAACCCATGCAAAATGAGATACATTCTGGCTCCCTATGCATCCTGTACGACTGAAAAACAGTTGATTGGCATCATGCGTTGTTCCCGCAATAGGCGGTGGTCATTGATTAAATGTTAACCATGATGTTGCCAATTGGCGTAGGGATGCCGGAAACGAGAAGCAGCGGCAAGATATGTGAGTAGGGCAATAAAGTGGCTGATGGCATTCAATCGATAGCGAAGCGCGTCGAACCGCTCATCGACCTCATGGCGTTGCGCAACCCCGTCACGCGCCGCTTTGTTCTGCTGCTCGCAGCCGCAGGTTTTCTGGCGGGCATTTGGATTTCCTTCCGGGCACAGCCCGACATATTGACCCACGTGGCATTTACTCCGCTGATATTGCTCATCGCGGTGGCTATTCCAGTAACCTTGGCATTGAATGCACTCGAGTTCCTCCTGTCAGCACGGCTTGTCGGCCAGAAGTTACCTTTCCGCAAAAGCATGGAGATCACCCTAATTGGTAGCGTCGCCAACATGCTGCCATTGCCCGGCGGCACGATGATGCGCATTGCATCACTGAAAGCCGAAGGCGCGAGCTTCGCTAAAAGCACATCGGCAACTTTATATGTTGCCCTGATCTGGTGTGGCATCGGGCTCATTTACTCGGGTAGCTGGCTGACTGTTCTCGGTCAGCATATAGGCGGCATGGCTCTGGTCGCGGGCGGCGGTACGATCCTCGCAGTTTGTATCTCCGCCACCTACCGAATCCTGGGCGACGTCAAATTCACCAATATGATCGTCGCTGCGAAAATCATACTGGTTCTTGTCGATGCCTGGCGCACTTATCTTAGCCTGCTCGCCCTCGGCATGATGGTAAGTTTTGGTCAGGCTTCGGTTCTTGCCTTGTCGAGTTTGCTTGGGGCATCTTTCTCAATTGTACCTGCCGGACTCGGCATTCGCGAAGGCGCCGCCGCACTTCTTGGCCCTGTTGTCGGCGTTAGCGCCGCCTCCGCCTTTCTGGCAACATCCCTAAGCCGCATTCTTGGCATGGCTGTCACATTCCCGCTGGCGCTGGCGCTCGCTTTGAAGAAATCCGAAAGATGACATTCGCATCTTTTATAAAGCGTCACTTTATGACGAACTCGTCGCGCGAATATCTCGCGCGCTATAATCGGCGATTTGCAACGGACGCGCCGCCAGGATCGCTGGTACTCGACGCCGGTGCCGGCGAGCAGCAATATCGCCCATATTTCAGTCATTGCAACTATGAGAGCGCAGATTTCGAAATGGTCGACAAACCCTATGCGAAGTCTACCTATGTCTGCGATCTCGGCTCGATACCTGTCGAAGACGGGCGCTTCGACCGCATTATCTTCAACCAAGTACAGGAGCATCTGCCCGATCCGTTGGCTGTGCTGCGTGAACTCAACAGAGTTCTCAAGCCGGGCGGAAAACTATTGTGCACCGCGCCGCTTTTTTACGAGGAGCACGAGCGGCCTTTCGACTTTTACCGTTATACACAATTTGCACATCGTCACTTGATGGAGCGGGCAGGCTTCCAGATCGACTGGCTCGAATGGATGGAAGGCTACTTCGGAACACTGGGTTATCAATTTCAAGGCATGGCCCAGCATATTCCCGCCAATCCGGTAAGATATCTCAAGCCGTCCTTCTGGCCCATATTTTTTTGGCCTTTCGCGCTGTTTGTGAAAGCGAGCGCGGTGTTGCTGGCGGCTTCATTCTACCGCCTAGATCTCGCAATGAAGATAACAGACCGCGGATATCCAAAAAACTACGCGCTGGTGGTAACGAAAAACTAATCCGATTCGTCCGCCTATCCCGCCCTGTCGGCCGACCGATGAACTGCCTAAAAAAAATCGAACGTCGTGATAAGTATTGTCGTCTTCAATTGATTCGCAGGCATTATGACCACGACGCAGACCGAAACCGCCTTTGACCCTAATAATGATCCAGCGCGGCTTGCACGTATTGGCGCGCATGTTACCAAGCGGCTCAATGCCAATGCGCTGGTGCAGCAGGTGGAACATGCCGATGCGCAGCTTTATTTGTATCAGGGATTTTTGAGCGCTGCAGATTGCAAAACGCTCATCGCCAAAATCGATGCCGATGCGGTACCCTCGACGCTATATAAGGGAACCGAGCAGGCGGGGTTTCGCACAAGCTATAGCTGCCACCTCAACCGCTGGGATCCGTTCATCGCAAAGGTCGAAGCACGAATGAGCGATGTGCTCGGTATAGACAATAGTTATGCGGAAACCATGCAGGGCCAGCGCTATCAAGTTGGCCAGGAATTCAAATCGCACCATGATTTCTTCCATCCCAGCCAAAGTTATTGGCAGCAGGAAGGCCCAGCGGGCGGGCAGCGCAGCTGGACTGCCATGATTTTCCTCAACGAGCCGGAAGAAGGTGGTGCGACCGAATTTCCGCATCTCGGCCTTGGCGTAAGACCGCAAGCCGGGATGATGCTGATGTGGAACAATATGAAGCCCGACGGAACGCTCAATTACAAGACCTTGCACACGGGAACACCGGTCATCAAGGGCGTCAAACATATCATTACAAAATGGTATCGCCAAAATAACTGGCTCGAAATCAATTCACCGAAAAGCTGATTGTTGCCGTCTGTCGAAATATTATTGCAGTTTTCGACAAGAACCCCAGAAGCAGGACCAGCCGCCCGCAATCTGCGCCGCCCGAGATCTGGAGAAAAACTGTGAAGTCGACCCATATATTATTGCTCACATCGATACTGGCCGCGATGGCACCGGCCAGCGCGGCCTCTGCGCAAACACCACCCGTTGTTGCTGCAGCCCAGTCCGAAGGTGAAAAGTTAAAGGCCCTCTTCGCTGCCGATGACGAAGCGCAGCTAAAGCGTAACCCGCTGGGTGCGATATTCCGTGGCGACATGC
This sequence comes from Sphingomonadaceae bacterium, assembly GCA_016742125.1. Lineage (GTDB taxonomy): Bacteria > Pseudomonadota > Alphaproteobacteria > Sphingomonadales > Sphingomonadaceae > Sphingorhabdus_B. Next base: position 4,187 of record JACVCM010000011.1, read on the forward strand.
GTTATGCTGACCGGCTTGGTGACTTCATCAGCGACGAATATTTCGCGAATGAGCGAAAGGCAGCCGAGAATAATCTCGCAGCGCTCAGCAGCATCGACCGCGCCAAACTGAACGCCACCGACCAGATTGCCTATGATGTTTTCAAACAGAACCAGAATGACGCGCTGAAGGGCCTGTCGAAAGAGATCATGGACCTGACTGTGGTCCGTCCGGTGAACCATTTCTTCGGCTTCCACACCTTCTACCCTACCTTTGCCAGCGGCCAGGGTGCGGCACCGTTTAAAACCGTGCAGGATTATGAAAACAATCTGAAGCGTCACAAGGATTACATCGTCCTGACAGACCGATCGATTGACCGGTTTCGCCAGGGCATGGCGTCGGGTGTTTTCGAAACCAGAATGACGATCGCCAATGTTGTCGATCAATTGAACACCCAACTTGCACAGAAGACCGAAGAATCGCCTTATTATGGGCCGATCCTGAAATTCCCCGAGAGCTTCAGTGATGCTGACAAGGTACGGCTGACGGCCGAATATAGGGATATGATCGAAAATGGGCTTTACCCTGTAAACGCCCGCCTGCGCGATTTCCTGCGCGACAGTTACCTGCCTTTGGCGCGCGAACAGGTCGGTCTTTCTGCGATGAAGGGCGGAGAAGGTCTGTACCAATATTTGATTGAGCAGACTACGACGCTGCCGCTCAAAGCTGACGAAATCCATCAGCTTGGCCTGTCCGAAGTCACGCGGATCAAGACCGGGATGGAGGCGATCAAGAAGGAGGTCGGCTTTAAGGGGACTCTGTCCGAATTTTTCGAGCATTTGCGCACCGACCCGAAGTTCAAGCCGTCGAGCCGGGAGGCATTGACCCAGGGATATTATGACATCGGCAAAAAGGTCGATGCCGTAATCGGCCAGCAATTCAAAGTCATCCCCAAGGCCCCACTTGAGATCAAGCCATATGAGGAATTCCGGGAAAAATACGAAGCAGGCGGCAGCTACCAGAATGGCACCCCCGACGGTACGCGCCCCGGTACCTTTTATTTCAATGCCTATGACCTGCCCAGTCGCACCACGCCTGGAATGACAACGCTTTACCTGCATGAGGGCGCCCCGGGGCATCATTTCCAGATCATGCTGGCGCAGGAAAACGACGCACTGCCGGCTTTCATGCGCTTTGGTGGCAACACTGCCTATGTCGAAGGCTGGGCATTATATGCCGAGACGCTTGGTTATGAAATGGGTCTGTTTAAAGACCCTTATCAACGGTTCGGTACGCTGTCGGACGAGATGCTGCGCGCGATGCGTCTGGTTGTCGACACGGGGCTGCATTCCAAAGGATGGACTCGCGAACAGGCAATCGATTACATGCTCGCCAACAGCGATATGGGCAAGACCGATGCTACCGCCGAAGTCGAGCGGTACATCGCTATTCCCAGTCAGGCACTCGCATACAAGATTGGCGCACTTACGATCCAGCGGCTCAAGAAAAAGGCGAAAGATGCGCTCGGCAAAACACTCGACGTACGTGAATTCCACAATCAGGTGCTGAACACCGGCGCGCTGCCATTGACGGTGCTTGAGAAGAAGATCGACGATTGGATTGCATTGCAAAAATCACCAAGCTAAGTGCATATCATGCCATAGGGTCACAGTTTGGGGGGTGCGGTGCTGAGGCAGTTTCTGTTGATGTTCCTGTTGCTTGCCGCGCCTGCCCATGCCCAATGGAAAGAGGCGAGTAGCGATCATTTCGTCATTTACTCGGAACAGCCGGAAAAGGACATTCGCGATTTTGCGGAACGGCTCGAGCGGTTTCACAATGCGATGGCGGAAGTGCTGCAGCAACCACGCAAGAAGCCAAGCCCTTCCAATCGTGTAACAATATATGTGGTCCGCGATCAGGCGGCGATCAGCAAGCTTATGCGTGGCAACCAAACTGTTGCGGGCTTCTATGTCCCGCGGGCCGGCGGATCGACCGCGTTTGTACCAAGGGTGGACAGCGATATCACCAAGGCATCCTTCTCTGAAATCATCCTGCTCCACGAATATGCGCACCATTTTCTGATCTCGATTTCGGACGAAACTTACCCACACTGGCTCAATGAAGGAATGGCGGAATTTTTCGGAACGGCAAAGTTCGACAAGGACGGCAGCGTGGGAGTTGGCTTGCCTGCCAAACACCGAAATTTGGAGCTGGTCTATGCTGACGAAGTGCCAATCGAGCACCTCATCGACACCAGCCTGTACTTCGCGAAAAAGGGGAAATTTTATGACAGCTTTTACGGTCGAAGCTGGCTGTTGTTCCACTATTTGTTTTTCAACACGGAGCGCAAAGGGCAATTAAGTGACTATTTGATCAAGGTCCGCTCGGGGATGGACGAACTGGAAGCAGCGCGTGCAGCTTTTGGTGACCTGAAGAAGCTGGAACGCGAATTGGAGTCTTATTATACACGTCGGCAGTGGAACTATCGGCAAATCGTGGCCGATGCGGTAAAGCCCGGTCCAATCAATATCACCCCCCTCAGCATGGGCGCAGCAGCCATGATGAAAGTCAGGATTCAGTCGAAACGCGGCGTCGACGACAAAATGGCCAAAGAGCTTTTGCCAGAAGCACAAGCAATTGCTGCGCGCTATCCAACCGACCCATTTGTTCAAAGTGCACTCGCCGAGGCCGAATATGATGCTGGTAATGATGCAGCGGCGATTTCTGCTGCTGAGCGCGCACTCGCTGTAAATCCCGCCGAACTTAACGCTCACATTCAAAAGGGCTATGCCATGGCCCGCCTGGCAAAAACCCGCTCAGACGCCGCAGCGGCGTGGAGTGAAGTGCGTAAACAGTTTATCAAGGTCAACAAGATCGAGCCCGATCATCCGATCCCGCTCATTCAATATTATCAGAGCTACGTTGAACAAGGGATCGCGCCACCCAAGGTCGCACTTGACGGTCTTTTCTGGGCACATCGATTAGCTCCATTTGACCAAAACGTGCGCTGGAGTATTGCAAATGAGCAGTTTTCCACGGGGCAGTTCCGCGAGGCGCTGGATACGCTGGCGCCGCTTGCAAACAATCCGCACCAGTCGGACCTGTCGGACAAGGCGAAAGAGTTGATGGCGAGTGCAAGGGACAAACTCGCCGTGGCCGAACAGAAGTCTGCCGTCACCAGCACGGGCGACTAGTGCCGAGTGCTAGCGAGGTTCAGCGTGAGTTCAATCGTTGCGCGTTACCTATGCGACATCGAGAAAGCCATGAGGGACCCCGCAATGCCAAATCCAGTTGGTCGGGCACTTGCCATTTGCCTTGCAATTACAGCCGTTTCAGCCAGCGCACATAGTCGACCAGGCGGCAGCCCGCTGATCGATTATGCGGGGTTTCGGGGATTAGCCGCTGAAGTCGAACCCATTCGATCGAACCGACTCATCTCGCTTGACGAATTCAACGCCCGGGCCGCCAAATCCAATGTGCTGGTGCTCGACGCGCGCTCGGCGCAGGCTTTCGCCGAAGGACATATTGCCGGGGCCGTCAATTTACCGCTACCCGATTTCACTGCCGAGGCGCTGGCCGAGCTGATCGGAGACAACCCGGACCGTGAAATCCTAATTTATTGCAATAACAACTTCACCAATAATCGGCGTCCGGTGGCGACCAAGTCGCTGCAGCTGGCGCTCAATATCCAGACCTTTATCAACTTGTATGGCTACGGCTATCGCAATATCTTCGAACTTGGCGAGGCGGTCGATATGGACGATCCTATGGTCCGCTGGACAAGCGCAGCGACGTAACGGATTTGCCGATATTGCGACAACGACGTATACTGTGCATATGCCAGCCGTAAAAGCCGCCAACCCGCGCCAGATATTCGGCAACGAAGACTGGAAGACAATCACTGCGATATCGCAGTGGCGCGGTGTGTGGTTGATACTCCATGCATGGTCGGTGGTGGCGCTTGCCGCGTTTGGGGCATCATGGGCCTGGGACAAGAACTGGATTTTCGGGCTGGTTGCTACGCCAGTTGCACTGTTCATCATCGGCGGACGGCAATTGGGGCTGGCGATCTTGATGCATGAAGGGGCGCACGGCCTTTTGCATCCCAATCGCAAACTCAACAATTTTCTGGGGCAATGGCCGGGCGGAGCGGCAACCGGAAGCGACCTCCACGCCTACAGGACCTACCATTTGACACATCACAAATTCACGCAGCAGCCTGAAGACCCTGATCTGCCGCTATCCAAACCTTTCCCGACCAGCGGTGCCAGTTTGCGGCGCAAGGCAGTGCGTGACATGACTGGCCAAACCTTTTTCAGGCAACGCCGGGCGCAATTCGCAACCGCATGGCGAGGGTTAAAGGCAATGCTGACACGCGAAAGCAGCAACGCCTCGCGCGAAACCAGCGCTGGCCGTATCTTCAACCTCCAAAGCCGAAGCGGCATCGATGCGCCGGTCGCCAACGTCGATGGTGCCAAGGCCACCGCGCGTACTGTCGGACGGTTTCTCTTGGTCCAGATACTCTTGCTTGCCATATCGCTGGTCCTGTGGGGCTGGATGCCGTTCGTCCTCTGGCTGGTCGCGTTGGCAACTACATTCCAGCTTTTCCTGCGCATTCGCAACATAGCCGAGCACGCCTGTACCACCACCGGCAGCGAAGACCCCTTCACTCATGCCCGCACAACTTATGCAAACCTGATCGAGCGCACTACGGTAGCGCCTTACTGGGTGAACTATCACAGTGAGCATCATTTGTTCATGGGGGTGCCATGTTACCGCCTGCGGCACGCACATATGATGCTTGGCCGGCGCAATTATCATCAGCGGATGACGATAGAGCGCAGCTATGCCGCAGTCATACGGCGCGTTATTGCCAGCCCACTGCCAATCTGATTATTCGACTGTTGCCTCAACCTGCCGCATTTCCACCAAAGCGTTGGCAATAGCCTCGTTAAACGCCAGCAAATCTTCGGGGCTGCGGCTGGTAATGATATTGCCGTCGACCGAGACTGCCCTGTCCACCACGAGCGCTCCTGCATTCACCAGGTCGGTGCGGATCGAACCGTAGCTTGTCATGGTACGGCCCTCGGCGAGGTCGGCCTCGACCAAAAGCCAGGGAGCGTGGCAAATAGCGGCCAGCGGCTTGCCGGTTTCGGCAAACTCCCGAACGAACGCGACTGCATCCGCATTGGCACGCAAGATGTCCGGGTTCATCTGACCACCGGGAAGGATCAGCGAATCGTAATCGTCGACATTTGCCTTTTCCAGCGCAAGATCGACCTTCACGGACGCGCCCCAATCATCCTCTCTCCAGCCCCTGATTTCGCCTTTCTCCGGCGAGATCACAGTTACCTCGGCCCCGGCCGATGACAATTGCTGCATCGGGTCCATCAGTTCGGATTGTTCGAAGCCATTGGTTGCAAGAATGGCGATTTTGTAACCTTTGAGAACGGGGAGCGCCATGTGATATGTCCTTTCGCGGCTGATGTTCCAATGGAACACCGTGCCGCGAGTTCGGTTCCGAACAACTCGCCTTACAGCCAGCCTGACTGCTTGAAGCGGACATAAAGCGTCAGGCATATGGTCGCCATGATCCCGACCGCTATGAAATAGCCATATTGCCACTGTAGTTCCGGCATGAACTCGAAATTCATGCCGTAAATTCCGGCGATTGCCGTCGGAACGGCCAGGATAGCGGCCCAAGCCGCCAGCTGCCGGGTGATAGCGCCTTGTCTTTGATGCTCGAGCAAGCCGCTGGTCTCGATGACGCTGGTCAGCGTATCCTTCAATCCCGCCACGCGGTAACTCACCCGTCGAACATGGTCCTGCAGGTCACGGAAATAGGGATGTATGTCCGGATCGATCGGCGGCACCGCCAGATTGATGCAGCGGGCAGTCAGATCTTCCATAGGCCCCAATATCCGCTGCAAGCGGAACAGGTCTCTTCGCAGGGTAAACAGCCGCGCGATTTGCGCACGGGTCAGAAAGCTATCGAGTACTTGGTCCTCGATGGCAAGCACTTGCTCTTCCAGGCTGTCTACGACATCAAAATAACCGTCGACAATGAAGTCCAATATGGCGTGTAGAACATAATCCGGCCCGCCCCTCAAAAGCCACGGCGTTGCCTCGAGCTGCTGCCTGACCGGTTGATGGCTGCGCTCCGACCCGTGACGCACCGTTACGATGAACTGCCGTCCGACGAAAATCGCCGTATTGCCATAGACGATCCGCCCCGCCTCCAGCCGCATCGTCCGGGCCACGACAAACAGATGATCGCCATAGCTTTCCATCTTTGGCAAATGCCGCGGGTCCAGGGCATCCTCTACAGCCAGTTCGTGCAGTCCGAAATGCTCCTGAATTTTCTTTACTGTCGCATCATCAGGCTCATTGAGACCGATCCAAATGAAGTCCTCTTTCTTGTCGAGATGCGGCAATGGTTGCGACAGATCGACGTCGGACAATAGCCGCCCGTCGCGGTAGATGCGGGCGGCAATAACAGTCATGCAAGCGCCTCTGCAATCAATTGGCGGCTGTTATCGACGCCATAGAGCGCGATGAAGCTGCCCATTCGCGGGCCTGCGCTGGAGCCAAGCAAGGTTTCGTAAAGTGCCTTGAACCAGTCGCGCAGATTTTCGAAACCGCCTTCCTTGCCGATTTCATAGACGATATTCTGGATGTCTTCAGCGGTCGCATCGGCGGGAAGCGCGGCAAGCCTTGCGTCGAGCGTCTGCAGAGCCGCCACTTCCACGCCCTCCGGCTTGCGCTTCTGTAAGGTCGGCGCAACAAAATCGCGGTTATAGGCGAGTGCGATCGGGATCAGCTCGGCCAGTTCGGGCGACGTTTCGGCGCTCACATTCTCGGCATAATTGCCCAGATAAGCCCAGACCTGTTCCGCAGTTGCCCCTGCCCCCATAACGCCGACAAGGTTCAGCAACAGCCCGAAGGTCACCGGCGGCTGGCCGGTCGGGACGTTGCCGTTGTGGATATGGTGGACCGGATTCCCCAACCGCTTTTCCAGCGGCTGTTCGTGCCACTGGGCGCGGAACTGGAAATATTCATCGACCGCCTTCGGGACCACACCGAGATGCAGCTGCTTGGCGCTCTTCGGTTCGCGATAGGCATAGAAAGCCACGCTATTCTCGGTACCATATTTCAGCCAGTCTTCGAGCGCCAAACCATTGCCTTTGGACTTCGAAATCTTCTCGCCCTTTTCGTCGAGGAACATTTCGTAAATCAGGCTTTCGGGCGGTCGGCCACCCAGCACGCGGGCAATCTTGCCCGACTGGATACCGCTGTCAGTCAGGTCCTTGCCGTACATTTCATAATCGACGCCCAGCGCGACCCAGCGCATCGCCCAATCGACCTTCCACTGCAGCTTGGCTCTGCCACCGAGGATCGATTGCGTCACCCGCTCGCCCTCATCGTCGAATGAGATCAATCCCGCCTCGGCATCCACAACCTCCACAGGCACCTGCAGCACGATGCCGCTCTTTTCGCTGATGGGTAGCACTGGCGAATAGGTCGCGGCGCGTTCCTTGCGGAGCGTCGGCAACATGATGTCCATGATACCTTGATAGTTGCGCAGCACATTCTTCAGCGCATCGTCAAATGCTCCGCTTTCATAGCGGCTGGATGACGAGATGAATTCATATTCAAAGCCGAACTGGTCGAGAAATTCCCGCAGCATCGCATTGTTGTGCGCGGCAAAGCTATCATATTTATCGAACGGATCGGGGATACGCGACAGGGGCTTGCCGAGATGCTCAGCCAGCATTGCCTGATTGGGAACATTATCCGGGACCTTGCGCAGTCCGTCCATATCATCCGAAAATTCGATAAGCCGCGTGGGGGCGTCGGACAGTGCCGCAAAAGCATTGCGTACCATCGTCGTCCGCAGCACCTCGTTGAAGGTGCCGATATGCGGCAGGCCGGAGGGACCATAACCGCACTCAAACACAATTGCTTCGCCGCCCGGCTTTCCCTGCGGATAGCGTTTCAGCAACCGCCGCGCCTCTTCATAGGGCCAGGCTTTCGAAGCCATTGCTATTGCGCGAAGGTCAGTCACTTGTTGCTCTTTCGTTCCGTTTGCGCCAATCCGTGGCGGTGGAAACTCCCCTAGCCTTTCCAGCGCTTCATGCAAGCCATGCCGGTATCTGGCTGGCCAGTCCCGACGGGCAGGTGAGGACGGTTGGCAAGGGCGAGGCGGTGGGCCGCGCGGCGGAAACACCGATGGTGATGCTGAACGCACCGCTTCTGGCACAAAGGTTGGGTTATGCGGAGCTTTCGGGGCTGGATGTGCTGGAGCTGTTTGCCTTTGTCCATCCGGCACGCTTTGTCGTGCCAACGGCAAAAGGAATGGCCGACATGCTTGGGCTGCCAACTCCTCCCGCCGATCAGGCCATTCCAGCGTTCCTGCTTGCTGCGACTGGAAAATTGCTGGCGACGATCGCCGATCCTGATTGGCCCGAGCGCGAGGGCGCATGGGACAGCGCGCAAGCGTTGATGCGGCTGCGCTGGCCTTGGGCCAATCTGGTTCTGCGCCACCTGGCCAAACCCGACAAGCCCGACCGCTGGCTATTTGCAAGGCTACCCGAATGGGAGGAAGCCGCGCCGCGTAGCCCTCCGCATGTTGTCACACTCGGCGACGATGTCGTGCAAGGGCAACTTGCATCGCTGGTCGGCGGCGACGCCGAAACACGGCAAGGCCAGCGCGATTTTGCACAGGCGGCCGCCCGCATATTCGCTCCACGTGCGCGTAAGGGAGAACCCAATATGGTGCTCGCTGAAGCGGGCACAGGTATTGGCAAGACGCTGGGATATCTGGCGCCTGCCTCGCTTTGGGCGAAGACAGCCCATGGCGCTGTATGGATTTCTACCTTTACAAAGGCGCTGCAGCGCCAGTTGGTGCGCGAGGCGAAGCGGATTTATCCGGACGCCGAAACCTTTAAATCCAAGGTCGTGGTCCGCAAGGGACGGGAAAACTATCTGTGCCTGCTCAATCTGGAAGATGCCCTGCAAGGGGGGTTTGCCGGGCGCGCGGCAACGTTGGCCCATCTTGTGGCACGTTGGGCGGCCTACACAAAGGACGGCGACATGATCGGTGGCGACTTGCCCGGTTGGCTGCCCACCCTTTTCCGCCGCAACGGCTCGACCGCGCTGACCGACCGGCGAGGCGAGTGTATCTATGCCGGATGCCCGCATTATAAAAAATGCTTTATCGAACGCGCGGCACGCGCATCGGTGCAGGCGGATATCGTCATCGCCAACCATGCGCTGATGATGGTGAACGCTGCGCGCGGCCGGGATGAGGTCAGTCGGCCCACGCGGATCATCTTCGACGAAGGGCATCATCTTTTCGATGCGGCGGATTCGATGTTTGCAGCTGCGCTTACCGGGCAGGAGACGGTCGAGCTACGCCGCTGGGTGATCGGTCCCGAAGGCAAATCACGCGGGCGGCGGCGCGGATTGGCGGCGCGGTTGGCCGACGTGGCATCCTACGACGAGGAAGGCGGGGTCGCGATCGAAATGGCACGCATGGCGGCCGAGGCGCTGCCGGGCGAGGGCTGGCTTGGTCGTGTGGCGGAAGGCACACCATCCGGACCGCTCGAGCGCCTGTTATCGGCGATTCGGACCATGGTGTTCGCCCGCGACGAAAGCAACGCTGCCGAAAGCGGCTATGGCCTTGAAACCGAGCTTGCCGATCCCGATCCCGCCGTCATCGATGCCGTTGCCGATGCGCAGATTGCGTTGGAGGCGCTTGCCCGGCCGTTAACAGTCCTCGGCCAAAGACTGGAAGCCTTGGTTTCCGATCCCCCGGACTGGCTCGACGGCGCGGCGCGCGCGCGCGTGGAAGGGGCCATGGCCAGCCTTGGTTGGCGGATCGATACATTGCGCGCATGGATTTCGATGTTGGCACGGGCGGTGGGGCCGGTCGACCCGGATTTCGTCGACTGGCTCGCGATCGACAGATTTGAGGGCCGCGACATGGACGTTGGGATGCACCGCCACTGGCTCGACCCGATGAAGCCGGTCGCCGACATAGTACTGAAACCCAGCCATGGCGTCTTGGCGACCTCGGCGACGCTGCGCAGTGGCGGGGATTGGCGCACTGCTGAGGAGCGTACGGGCGCGGTTCATCTCGACCACCAGGCTGCACATTTTTCTGCAACCAGTCCTTTCGATTATGCCACGCAATCCGAAGTGCTGATCGTTACCGACGTAAAGCGCGGGGATATGGGGGCGCTTGCGGGCGCCTACGCCTCGCTGATTTCAGCATCGGGTGGCGGAGCGCTCGGTTTGTTCACCGCGATCCGGCGGCTGCGTTCCACCTATGCGCGAATTGCCGACCGCCTCGCCCGCGATGGCCTGCCGCTCTATGCACAGCATGTCGACCCCATCGATACCGGCACATTGGTCGACATCTTCAGGGATGATCCACATGCTAGCCTGCTCGGCACTGATGCCCTGCGCGATGGCGTGGACGTGCCGGGCCATTCGTTACGGCTGGTCATCATGGAGCAGGTGCCCTGGCCGCGTCCCGACATCCTCCACCGTGCTCGGCGGCTGGCCTATGGTGGCAACGACTATGACGACCGGATCATCCGTGCCCGTATGGCGCAGGCGTTCGGCCGATTGATCCGCAGTTCGGGCGACAAAGGTCATTTCGTGCTGCTGTCTTCCGCCGTGCCCAGCCGACTGCTCACGGCCTTTCCGCCCGGTGCGCCAGTGCGCCGGGTAACATTGGAGGAAGCGGTTAACTCCATCAAAACAGGTCTTTCCCCCGTCACAAATTTGCGGCAGGACGCTGTCGAGGATTTCGACAAGAGCAATCTGTTTTGACACTGACCCTGACATTGTTACGCCACGCCAAATCGAGTTGGGATGACGCGATTCCAAGGGATTTCGACCGCCCCTTGAACAAGCGCGGGGAGAAGGCGGCCGTCACCGTTGGCAAATGGGTGAAGGACAGTGGTCTTTCATTCGACCATGTTGTCGCCAGTCCGGCGGTGCGGGTCACCGATACCATTGACCAGTTTACGAAAGGTACAGGCGAGCCCATCGATGCGACATGGGACCGGCGCATCTACCTTGCCTCAGCCGCGACACTGATGGATGTGCTTCGCGACCAATCCGACGCCTACAAGGATATATTGATGGTGGGCCACAATCCCGGAATGGAAGATCTTGTCTTCGACATCGTGCCCGATGACGGCAGCTCACCATTGCGCGATCTGGTTTGGGAGAAATATCCGACGGCTGCCATAGCGCGGATGGAGTTGAATATAGACAGCTGGGCAGACATCGACCGCAAGTGCGGGAAGCTGACGCACTTTATCCGTCCGCGGGATCTTGACCCGGAGCTGGGGCCCGAAGAGGAATGACACCCGTCGGCTGGCGCAGAGCCGGACCAGAAGATGCAGAGGCGCTTGCTCACTTGGGGGCGGCAACCTTTCTTACCACCTTTGCTTTCGACCATCCGGGCAAGCCGTTAATCGATCATCTGAACACAGAGCACAGCGTGGCCTATTATACCGGCAAGCTTGCCGACCCGGCTGTCGATATTGTCATAGGAGAAACACCGCTGGGCGCACCGGTCGGCTATGTCATGATGGTTCCTCCGGAGCATCCGCAACTGCAGCAGGATGGCGACATCGAGCTCAAGCGTATTTACCTCCTCGGTCCGTGGCAGGGCGGCGGAAATGGCCGGGCCTTGCTTGACCAGGCACTTGCCGTTGCGAAACGCCGCATGGCCCGACGGGTGCTATTGGCTGTGTATGAAAGTAATAAGCGCGCTGTCGCCTTCTATGAACGCGCAGGCTTTCGACATATTGGAGAGACGGTATTCATGGTTGGCGAGGTGCCGTTTCGCGACATGGTCTATGCCCGACCAATGTAGTGTTCATGCGGCAGCCAAGGCTGCCGAAAGACGATTCCTGACGGCCCGCAATGATTCGAAGTCGATGCTAGGCCTGTCCTGATTTGTCGACGGGGTGGGCGCGTCGGGAAGCGCAGTCTGTGCAGGAGCCGCTAACCCGCTGCTCAAATATTTGCGCGCGCCCTTTATCGTATAGCCTTCACTGTACAAAAGCCGGTTGATCGTGTGCAGTAGCGCCACATCGTCGGGCCGGTACAATCGCCGTCCACCCGCCCGTTTCAACGGCTTCAGCATCGGAAACTGTTCTTCCCAATAGCGTAATATATGCGTCCGCACGCCAAGCGCTTCCGCCATTTCGCCGATGGTCCGGAACGCGTCGGCTGACTTGTCGCCCATAAAGACTATTTGACCTTTTGCCGCATGCCCTGACTGGCGCGGAAAGTCAGCACACGGCGAGGCGTAATCGGAACCTCTACGCCCGTTTTCGGATTGCGGCCGATACGCTGCCCCTTGTCGCGAAGCACAAAGGTCCCGAAACCCGATATCTTCACATTTTCGCCGTCAAGCAGCGCTTCCGTCATATGGCCGAGAATGGATTCGATCATTGCCGCAGCGTCTGCCCTGGAAAGTCCAACCTGACGATTGAGCATCTCGGCCAAATCGGCCCGCGTCAATGTACCTGCATCTGCCATATACCGTCTCCCGACGTGCGACCCGTCTGTTGAGAAGCACCGGTTATATAATAAAAAAATGAGGTTGTAAAATGACGATCGTCGAAAATTATCCTACATTCGGACAACCGACGCCCCCCAGGTGAAGCCTCCGCCCATCGCTTCCAGCACCACAATATCGTCTGGCTTGATACGCCCGTCGCGCACCGCAACGTCCAATGCCAATGGCACCGACGCTGCCGAGGTATTGGCATGCTGGTCGACCGTGAGCACAACCTTGTCGGCCTCAAGCCCGAGCTTTTTGGCTGTTGCATCGATAATACGTGCATTAGCCTGGTGCGGCACCACCCAGTCTACTTCTTCCGGTGTCAATCCCGCTGCATCAAGCGTTTCGTACATCACGCTGGCAAGGTTCGTGACTGCATGGCGAAACACCTCGCGACCCTTCATTCGCAGCTTGCCGACCGTCCCCGTCGTCGATGGACCGCCATCGACAAATAATAGCTGATTATGTTGACCGTCGGCATGCAAGCGGGTGGCCAGCACACCGCGTGGTCCCACCTCCGCCGAAAGCACGACGGCCCCCGCTCCGTCGCCGAACAATACGCAGGTTGCCCGGTCTTCCCAGTCGAGAATGCGGCTGAAGGTTTCCGATCCTATTACCAGAGCGTTTTTGGCCGAGCCGGCACGTATCATGCTTTCGGCGACCGAAAAGGCATAGAGAAAGCCCGAACACACCGCGGCCACATCGAAGGCGACGCAACCATTACAGCCCAGCATGTGCTGGACTATCGTTGCCGATGCGGGAAATGTCTGATCAGGGGTGGCGGTCGCGACGATGATGAGATTGATGTCCGCGGCAGACATGCCGGCTGCATCCAGCGCTTTGCGTGATGCGTCAGCCGCCAAAGTCGCGGTTGTTTCATCAGGTTCGGCAATATGGCGAAACTTGATGCCTGTACGCTCGGTAATCCATTCGTCCGATGTGTCGACTTTCGCGGCCAAATCGGCGTTTGAAACGCGGTTTCTCGGGAGAGCCGACCCTGTCCCCTTGATGACGGCGCGCAGGACGGCTTCGTTCACGTTGCGTGAACCCTCTGCAGATCTTGGGCGATCCGGGCCGTAATGTCGTCCTCGACCAATCGTGCGGCAACCTCCACCGCATTTGCCACGCCCTTTATGTTCGCGCTGCCATGGCTTTTTACGACAACACCGTTGAGTCCCATGAAAACCGCACCATTATGGTTGTTGGGATCGAGATGGTGACGAAGCAGTTCGGTTGCCGGACGCGATACGAGAAAACCGAATTTCGAACGTATCGAGCTGGTAAAGGCGCGTCGAAGCAGGTCGGTGACAAACCGCGCGGTACCCTCAATCGATTTGAGCGCAATGTTACCCGTGAAGCCGTCGCACACGACAACGTCGCATTCGCCGCGGTTAATCTTGTCTGCTTCGACAAATCCCTGGAAATCCATATGAAGGCCGGTCGCGTCACGCAGATGCTGGGCCGCATCACGCAGCTCATCGGTCCCCTTCATTTCCTCCGTGCCGATATTCAAGAGACGGACGCGCGGACGGTCGAAACCGAAAATGATGCGCGAATAAGCGGCGCCCATGACGGCAAACTGGACCAGATTCTTGGTTTCGACCTCAGTATTCGCGCCGAGGTCGAGCATGACCACGTCGGTTTCTTCAAGCGTGGGAAGCAAGGCGGCAAGCGCGGGCCTGTCGATACCCGGCATTGTCCGCAACGCCAGCTTCGCAGTGGCCATCAAGGCCCCGGTATTGCCAGCGCTGACGGCTGCGCTGCAATGGCCTTCCTTGACGGCGTTGATAGCAAGACCCATCGAGCTGGTCTTGGATTTCCGCAGTGCAGCGCTGACCTTGTCATCGCCGGTTACGATATCGTCGGTGTGCAGGATTTCCGATGCCGCGCGTAAATTGGGGTGATTATCGAGCGCAGACTTGATCCGCTCTTCATCGCCGACCAACAGAAATTTGAAGCTGTCGTGTCGATGCCGTGCCAAGGCCGCCCCAGCAACCATAACAAGCACACCCTCATCCCCGCCCATCGCGTCAATGGCGATACGCGGTTTCAAAGACACCAGCTTTTCTCCCTGTAGGTCGGGTTTAGGCTACAGCCACCACTTCACGGCCATTATAGTGGCCGCAGGCATCGCACATATGGTGCGGACGTTTCAGTTCGCCGCAATTGGCGCATTCCTGAAAGGCTGCGACTTTCAGCGAATCATGGCTGCGACGCATACCGCGCTTCGAAGGGGTGGTTTTTCTTTTGGGGACAGCCATCTCGGCACCTGTTCCATTTCAAAATCAATAAGTTCTAGGATATGTTAGGTCAAAGGGGAGGTCGTGGCAAGCAATTGCCAGAATCGGCCCCTGTAAACCGCACATGTCCGTGTGAGCGGCGCGCTATACCGCTTTTTCCGCGCTTTGCAACCTTGGATATAGCAGCTAGACGACACGCATCAACAGGGAGAGTATATATGCTGAGTTTGCCGATTACGCTGACCATCGCGGCCGGTGCCGCTCTTGTAAATATCTGGCTGATGGTCCGTTGCGGGCAGGCGAGGACCAGGGAAAGCGTATCGATCGGCGATGGCGGAAATGAGTTTGTAATCCGTCGCATGCGGGCACATGCCAATTTCGTCGAAAGCGCGCCTTTTGTGCTGATATTGATTGCAGCGCTGGAAGCTACCGCGGGAACCAGCAACTGGCTCTGGGGCCTGGGCATTCTCTATATCGTCGGGCGTCTCGCGCATGGCCTTGGCATGGATGGCGGCGCGCTAGGCAAGGGACGCATGGTGGGCACGCTTGCAACGATGATCACATTGGTCGGGCTGGCCGGTTGGGCACTTTGGCGGGTTTACGCGGCGGTTCTATGAATTACCGCGCAGCCAGCACGTCGTCGGCAACAAAGGCGTTGGTTTTGCGTTCGTAGCCAAACTGGCTGGTCGGTCCGTGACCGGGAATGAAAGTCACATCGTCGCCCAGCGGCCATAATTTTCTGGTTATGGCGTTGATGAGGTCTGCATGGTTCCCGCGCGGGAAATCGGTGCGACCTATGCTTCCTTGAAACAGTACGTCCCCGACGATAGCAAGGCGTGACGGTGCGTGGTAGAATACCACATGTCCCGGGGTATGTCCGGGGCAGTGAATAACGTCAAGGGTAAGGTTGCCGACGGTAACCGTGTCGCCATCTTCCAGCCAGCGGTCAGGTTCGAAGCTTTGTGCCTCCATCCCCCATCGCGGACCGTCATCGTCCAGCTGCGCGATCCAGAAACGGTCTTCTTCCTGCGGGCCCTCAATCTTCAGCCCCAGCTCCTTGGCCAGCATTCCGGCCTGGCCGCAATGATCGAGATGGCCATGAGTGACAAGCAACTTTTCGAGTTCCACACCAGTCTGCGCGACCGCCGCTTTGAGCTTGCCGAGGTCTCCGCCGGGATCCACCAGTGCACCCTTGTTGGTTTCGGTGCACCAGAACAAGGTGCAATTCTGTTGCAGTGGCGTGACCGGGATGATCGCGGCCTTTAGCGGAGGTTGCCTATTGATGCTGGAGGTAACATTGGACATGCTGCCTATGTGGCGGTTGCATGCACTGCTTGCAACCCTACAAGCGTCGTCCGGCCCACACCACCCGGCCAATGATCGTAACTGCCTCGCCATCGACATCCGGCCAGTCTGGATAGCCGGGATTATCGGACAAAACCGACAGCCGCCCTGCAGGTCCCTTTGCCAGTCGCTTCACCATCAGCACATCATCCATGCGGATCACGTGGATGCCATCGCGTAGCGCACCCGTGGCCGCGGCGCTGTCGACCATGATATCGTCGCCATTGTTCAAAGTCGGTGCCATCGAGTCACCATCGACGCGGATGAGCGACAGCTGGGCCGGATCTACGCCTAGCCTGCGTAGCCATTTTTCATCGAAACCGATCTTCCCTGCCAGAGCCTCAGCGTCATTCATCGCCCCCGGCCCAGCCGACGCCCCGACATCCAGTTTCGGTATGGTCCGAAGATCAAGCTTTGTTGCCGATGACGCCAGCCCCCCCAGCAAACGCTCATCCACGCCGAAATAGCGCGCCAATATGCCGCGTTCCTTTTCGGGCAAACGCTTCGGACTACCGCGCTTGATGAACTGCTGGATATAGGCGGCATTGCGCCCGACCAACTTGGACAGACCTGCATAGTCCTCCCCATTTTCGGCAACAAGACGCGCCAGCGCAACTCTTGGGTCTTCGTTAACCATCATTCCTCCGGACCGGTTGGAATTATCCTAGACATGTAGGATTTCTCCTATCACCTTTGTTCTATATTTGTTCCCATTGATTCGGGCAAGCGAAACCGAGTCCCAGCCGGAGGAGACCTTATGCATATCAATCGCCTCGTCGAACGCTTTTTGCGCGAGCAGGATTTGCCGCCAACCAAATTCGGCAGGCTCGCGGCACAGGACCCGCGGCTGGTACTCGACATGCGAATGGGTCGGGAGATCCGGCCCGAAATGGAGATCAAGCTGCGTCAATTCATGGCCACCTATGTGCAAAGTGGCAGAGCGAAGAGAGAGGCGGCATGAGGGGCGCTGGCGCATATGGCCGCCTGCTGCGGGCTTTGGGGGTACTGCTGCCGCAGGTTGACCTGTCCCTGGTCCAGGAACGCCCTTGGCATAGTCTGACATTCTCCGGTGTTCAGCTTTCGATTGCCGCAAAGCTGGGTTCCGTAAGCGATGAAAATAGCGTGCTGCGATTTGCGGATATTCTGCCAACCCATGAATTTGATCTTGGCAACCAGCTGGTGGCCGACATCGCGGTCACTGAAATCGTCCAGGGGCCCAGCTGTTTTAAATTCAGGATAGACGCACTGCTGCTGGATAGCGAGTAAGCCCCGTCAAGCCACCCTACGCTGCGGTCCCTTGAACAGCTCCAGACTGTCTGCAAACACCATCGGACGCCCGAAATAATAGCCCTGAATTTTCTTGCATCCCAACTGCTGGATCATGGCCAATTCGCCTTCGGTTTCCACGCCTTCGGCTGTTGTCGCTATGTTCAGGCTGTCGGCAAGCGCAACGACGGCACGGATGATTGCAAGGCTCTCCGCCTTGTTCTTCGCCGCGCCCTGAACGAAACTGCGATCGATTTTGATCGTATCGAACCTGACGTTTCGCAGATAGCCAAGCGACGAATAGCCGGTACCGAAATCGTCGAGTGACAGTTTTATGCCGAGGCCACGCAACCGGTCGAGCACTTGCACGGCGAGCGTGCCATCGCGCAGGAATATGCTTTCCGTTACCTCGAGCTCAAGCCGCCAAGCGGGTAGACCGGCATCGTGCAGCGCCGAAATCACGGTCTCAACGAAGTTCGTGCTGGTCAATTGGTCGACCGAGATATTGACCGCAACGCGGGTGGAATCTGGCCAGTTCATTGCGTCTTTGCATGCCCGGCGAAGAACGAAATCGCCAATAGGTACGATCAGCCGCGCGTCTTCTGCGACGGGGACGAACTTTGCGGGTGAGACATTGCCGAATTTGGGGTTGTTCCATCGAAGCAGCGCTTCAAAACCCACCAGTATATTCTCACCATTGGCATCGACCACTGGCTGGTATTCGACGTGTAATTGCTCGCGCTCAAGCGCGTTGCGCAGTTCAAACTCCATCAGGCGTTTTTCTTCGGCGTTCGCGTGCAGTTTGTGCTGATAATTGTGGTGCGTGTTGCCGCCCTGGTCTTTGGACCGGTAAAGTGCCAAGTCGGCGCTGCGCATCAGCAATTCAACGGTGCGTCCATCGCTGGGTCCCAGAGCGCTGCCGACACTTGCACCGATGTAAAGTGTGTTCTGGTCGATCTCATAAGGCCGCGACAGGCTATCGATAATCCGTCGCGCGAGCGTTTCGACATATTTCGGATCGTTGGCATCCCTGATCACAACGGCAAATTCATCGCCGCCTAGGCGACCGCACAGTTCATTGTCCGTCATGATGAGTTGCAACCGCCGCGCAACCTGGGCCAGCAGACGATCACCCACGGGATGGCCCAGCGTATCATTGACAGCCTTGAACCGGTCCAGGTCGATCATGAGGAAGCCGCACCTGCGACGCCATTTTTCGGCGTCCGCCAGCGCCTCGGCCAGCGTTTCGGTGAGCTGCAACCTGTTCGGGAGGCTGGTCAGCGTATCGAAACGCGCGAGATGCGAAATCTTGTCTGCTGATTCCCGTTGCTCTGTCACGTCTGAACCGACGCCCCGGAACCCGAGAAAGCTTCCATCCTCGGCATTGCGGGGGGAGGCCGAAAGCTCCCACCATCGGGTAATGCCCTTGATCGTGACCGGCACGATCAGGTTGCTGAATGACTCACGACGCTTTAGCCGGTCGGCCAGATCATGCAGCGCATCAGGATATTGGCCCTTCTCCCAGGCGTCGCCAGCTATCAGCTTCAGCAAAGGCTGCCCCTCGATCGCTTTCGCGTCTTCGCCCAGTGCATAGGCAAAGCGAGGCGACACATGCGTGGCGCAGCGCGAAGTGTCGGTTTGCCATAGCCAGTCTGCGCCACTGTCTTCGAATTCGCGCAACAACAGGCTCACCGTTTCCGATTTTTCCTGCACAATGCTGTTGGCAATTTCGAATAATATCTGCGCCCTCGCCGACCGCAAGCATGCCATGATGAGGAGCGCGCCGATGCCGCACGCTGCAACAGCCAGATAATAGCCGCCATGATAAATGAAACCGAGGCTGGCACAGAAACTGGTGACGCCGATGAAGATCGTCGACGCCATGGGCGCGGTCGGCAACAGCAACGATGCATAGACCATCATGCCCAACACGATCGACCAAAGGCCCAACAGTTCCATGATCGTTCCGCTGGACCCCAAAAAGCCGAAGGCCGAGCCCCACATTGCCGCCGTGATCCCCGAATGCATGTTGAGCTTTCGGACGTCTTCCTGATTCAGCTTTGGCCTGTCCCAAACCCACTTCGTTCCAAACTGGTGGAATGAATAAAGGTGAAACCCGCTGAAGATGCCCGCCCATGTTGCCGTTGCCCAAACTGGCGCGACGCCCTGATAGAGCAATATTGCCATAATCGCGCAGACAAGGTTCAAGCCAACGCGAAGCGTCGTACGCTGACGCATCTTTCGGGCCTGGATGCCACGCATGACATCGCCGTCCAGTCCAGCCGGTTCGGCTAGGCCCAATAGTGCCTTGAATGACAGCTCGCTCGGCAGTTCCAGGGACGTATCTTTTTTAATCACCCGCCGCTTTTAACGAGGGAACCTTACTCAAAGGTAATCGTCCGTCCAGAATCCCGTCTTCGAACCGTAAAATTAGTCAACAAAAACAAAGCCGATAAGGCTTTACCAGATATTAACCAACAATCGTTCGGCAACGCTTTGCGGCAGCCCTTCAGGCCGCGATGGCATAAGGTTGGATTTCGCCGGATAGATACAGGTTACGCGCCTTGGCGCGGCTCATCTTGCCTGAACTGGTCCGCGGCAAGGTCCTGGGGGGCACCAGTTCGACCACGCAGTTCATGCCTGTTACCGAGCGTACTTTGTCGCGGATTTGTTCGCGCAGTTTCGCGCGCTCAACTTCGTCGGTGGTGCGGCACTGGACAAGCACGGCAGGCGTTTCCTCTCCACCCGGCGTAGTGACCGCAAAGGCCGCAATGTCGCCGGCCTTGAAGCCCGGCAACTGCTCCACCGCCCATTCGATATCCTGCGGCCAATGGTTCTTGCCGTTGATGATGATCATGTCCTTGGCGCGGCCCACAATGTAGATATAGCCGTTCGACAGATAGCCCATATCGCCGGTATCGAGCCAGCCATCGACCAGGCACGCGTCAGTCGCGTCCTTATCGCGGAAATATTCCTTCATCAGCGACGGTCCGGTGCACCAGACTTTACCGATGGTTTTATCGGGTAGCGGCCTGCGGTTTTCGTCACGAATCTCGATGGTCATGTCCTTGACCGCCTTGCCGCAATTGACAATTGCGCGGTAGCGAACCGGTCGGTCGGGCGCGCCGGGATGCCCGGTCAGCTCGGTTTCCTCGACAAGTTCGACCTGGATGCCCTCGCCCGGCGGCATGATTGACACCGCCAGCGTGGTTTCGGCAAGGCCATAGCTTGGGAGGAAGGACGAGGCCTTGAACCCCGCATCGCCGAAGGCGTCCACGAAGGCCTGCATCACATCGGGGCGGATCATGTCCGCGCCATTGCCCGCCAGACGCCATTTCGACAGGTCGAAACGGTCGTTGACGTGGCTCTGGCTCGAAATACGCCGCGCGCATATGTCGTAGCCAAAGGTAGGCGAGTAACTGATTACCGTGCCGTCGGCGGCGCTGATCACGTCGAGCCAGGCGAGCGGCCGACGGGCAAAATCTTCGGTTTTCATATAGTCGGTCGACACCTGGTTGGCGACAGGCGAGAGGAAACAGCCGACAAGGCCCATGTCATGATACCAGGGAAGCCACGACACGCAGCGGTCGTTTTCGGTGACTTCCATACCGTGACTGTGCGCCGACAGGTTGTTGAGCAACGCCTTGTGCGTCACCGCAACGCCATGCGGAAAACGGGTGGATCCGCTCGAATATTGCAGATAACAGATTTCGTCGGTGTGCGCCGTCGGCAGGTCCGCCTTTAGCGCGATTCGGTCGCCAAAGCTCTCCCAGTCGATACCCTCAACACCGCAATTTGCCGCAGCCTCGCCCGCCATGTCGGCAAGCTCGGCAGGATAGAATAATATTCTGGGATCGCAGCTTTTCAGCTGAACAGACAATTGGTCGACATAGCTTTCCTTGCCACCGAACGACGTCGGCAGCGGAAGCGGCACCGGCCATGCACCGGCATAGATGCAGCCGAAGAACAGGGCTGCAAAATCGGTGCCCGTTTCGGCAACCAGCGCGATACGGTCGTCCTTGCGGATGCCGTGGCTGATCAGCCGGTAGGCCATCTTCAGCGCGTCTTCGCGCATTTCGGAATAGGGATAGGGTCGCGCCAGTTTGCCACGCATGTCATGGAAATTCAGGCCGCGCTTGCCGGTTGCGGCATAGTCCAACGCCTCACCCAGCGTGGCAAAATCGGAAAAACGGCGCGGCAGGCTATCCTGCGTCGGTGTGCTCGCGAGTTCGCTCATATCTTGTCCCATAGCACTATCGGGCTGCGGCCCATGTTACATTTTTGTTATGGTCGGCTTTTTGGAAGCGATACCAGTTCAAAATTCGACCCGACTGTGGCAAGAATGCGGCGTGGCTAATGGACGTTCAGGAAACAAACCGGTACCGCCGTTGAACGAGGAGAAATTGCGGGCCCTGGCCCTGCATTATGTCGGTAAATATGCGACGACCAAGGCCAGACTCGGCACCTATCTGACCCGGAAAATCCGCGAGCGAGGGTGGGATGGGGAACGGCACACCGATGTTGCCGCGCTGGTCGAGCAATTTGCCGAACTTGGCTATATCGACGATGCCCAGTTTGCGGAAGCGCGCAGCCGAAGCTTCGTCCGCCGCGGCTATGGCGAGAGGCGATTGGACGAGGATTTGCGCGCGGGCGGGATTGGCCATGCCGATGCGGTTGCTGCAAAAGAGCATATGTCCGAAAGCAGCTTCGCCGCCGCCGAAAATTTCGCGCGCAGGAAACGCATCGGCCCCTTCGCCAGCACATCCGCCTCGCCCGAAAAGCGGCAGAAACAGCTCCAGGCATTCCTGCGCGCGGGGCACGGCTTTGCCCTGTCGAAGCGGTTTGTGGAAGCCGATGTGGGGGATGAACTGGCGGAGGATTGAGTGGCTCGGATGCGATGCCGATTCGGGAGGTTAGGGCCACGTCAGGCGAGGGCGTTGCAGCAGGCTCCGGCGGAAGTTGGCAACAAGTTGGCACCTCCAACGCCGCTCTAAGGTGACAAAGCTTCACGGGATACCCGTCCCTGCTTGTCCCCGTTAGGCGGAAGCGAAGTTTAACGGATTCAAAGAGCGGGTTTCGTTAATTTCAAATCAAATCCTACATTGCAAGGATGAACTGTCCGAAGCCAATGACGCGTGACGCGTGCAGGAAAACGCAACGCCGGATTTTCGCTAGAAGGGAGAAGGAATAAGCACGTCAGCCCACCCTCCTCCGTAATCTTTTGAAAATTCACTCCACCGTAACCGATTTCGCCAAATTCCTCGGCCGATCCACATCGGTCCCCTTCGCCACCGCGACATGGTAGGCCAGCAACTGCACCGGCACCGCATAAACCAGCGGCGCGATCAGGGGGTGGACAGTGGGCATTTCTATGGTGGCGAGGCAGCCTTCACCAGCTTCGGCGATGCCCTCGGCGTCGGAAATCAAAACCACCTTGCCGCCGCGGGCGCGGACTTCCTGCATGTTGCTGACGGTCTTTTCGAACAGCGGGCCGGAGGGCGCGAGGACGATGACCGGCACCGCTTCGTCGATCAAGGCAATCGGCCCGTGCTTCATTTCACCCGAGGCATAGCCCTCGGCATGGATATAGCTGATTTCCTTCAGCTTCAGCGCACCCTCCAGCGCGAGCGGATAATCGGGGCCGCGCCCCAGATAGAGCACATCGCGCGCAGGCGCGATCAAATGTGCCATGGCTGCGATATCCTCATCATGCGCCAGCGCGGCGTTGAGCGCGGCTGGTGCCTCGATCAGGTGGCGGACGATTTCCTGCTCTTCTTCCTTGGTCAGCTTTCCCTTCACTAGCGCCAGATGCGCGGCGAGTGCGGCGAGCACCGCCAACTGGCAAGTGAAGGCCTTGGTCGAGGCAACGCCAATCTCCGGCCCGGCATGGGTGGGGAGGAGCAGGTCGGCCTCGCGCGCCATGCTGCTGGTCGGAACATTGACGACGACGGCGATGGTCTGTCCGTTTTCCTTGCAATGCTTGAGCGCAGCGAGCGTATCCGCCGTCTCGCCCGACTGCGAGATGAACAGCGCCAGCCCACCTTCCTCCAGCACTGGATCGCGGTAGCGGAATTCGCTCGCGACATCGATATCAACGGGCACGCGGGCGAAACTTTCAAACCAATATTTGGCGACCATGCCAGCGTAAAACGACGTGCCGCAGGCGACGATGGTGATGCGCCTTACGCCCGCAAGGTCGAAATCCATCTGCGGCAACGCGACCGTCTGTTCGAGTGGGCGGATATAGCTGGAGAGCGTCTGCGCGACGACGGTGGGCTGCTCGAAAATCTCCTTTTGCATATAATGGCGGTAATTGCCCTTTTCGATCTGCGCGGCGGACACCCCGCTGGTGGTGATTTCGCGTTCGACCGGGTTGTTGCCCTTGTCAAAAATCTGCGCGCCTTCACGGGTGACGATCACCCAGTCGCCCTCTTCCAGATAGGCGATCTTTTGCGTCAGCGGGGCAAGCGCGAGAGCATCCGAACCCAGATAAGTTTCGCCCTCGCCATAGCCGACGACCAGTGGGCTGCCGAGGCGCGCGCCGATCAGCATGTCGGGATGCTCGCGAAAGGCAATCGCCAGCGCAAAGGCACCGCGCAGCCGGGGGAGAACGGCCTTCACCGCCTCGGTGGGCGACGCGCCGCCCTCCACCTGCTCGCTCACCAGATGCGCGACGACCTCCGTATCGGTCTCGCTTTCAAAGCTACGCCCACGCGCGGTCAGCTCATCGCGCAGCGGCTTGAAATTCTCGATAATGCCATTGTGGACGAGCGCGACTTCGCCGGTCGCATGCGGGTGCGCGTTGCTGGTGGTCGGTGCGCCATGCGTGGCCCAGCGGGTATGCGCGATGCCGATATTGCCGGGGGCATCAACGGATTTCAGAACCTGCACAAGATTAGCGAGCTTGCCCTCGGCCCGGCGACGGACGAGCTGGCCGTCATGCACGGTGCAGACACCGGCTGAGTCATACCCCCGATACTCCATCCGCTTCAGACCATCGACCAGACGGTCGGAGACAGGCAATTTGCCGACAATTCCAATAATTCCGCACATTTATTCAGTCCAGTTTGTAAGGGATACGAATGCCCGGCATTTCTGCCGGAAAATCTTTGGTGTTTCGTGTTACCAAAACCCGCCCGCGAATTTGCGCGGTCGCAAGGATGATCGCATCAGGTGATTTCAGCCTTGGCCGCTCGCGCCGCAATGCTGCCGCGCGATGCGAAATTTCATCGTCAATTTCATCGATGCCAAAGCGACCCAGAAACTGAAGTGCATCACGCACAATTTCGTCACCACCTTTGGACAACACCTCGATCCAGGCCATGCGACTGATCCACATGCGCGACCCGCTGGCCGCAATACGCGACATTTCCCGATGCGCCGGACGATGTTCCAGCAGCGCGTCGATCAATATGTTGGCATCCAGACTATAGCCGCTCATGCAGCATTCTTTTTATGCTTTGCCGCAGCCTTCTTGGTCAGCGCAAGATAGTGCGCCCGTTCCTTTTCATCATATTCGTCGAACATATCAGGAGATTCCGCGCGCACCTCCTCATAATCATCGTCCCACGGGCGGGTCCATTCGGCGCGCCGTTTCCGGTCATATTCTTGAGGATCG
Organism: Sphingomonadaceae bacterium; assembly: GCA_016742125.1. Taxonomy (GTDB): domain Bacteria; phylum Pseudomonadota; class Alphaproteobacteria; order Sphingomonadales; family Sphingomonadaceae; genus Sphingorhabdus_B. Next base: position 29,226 of record JACVCM010000011.1, read on the forward strand.
ATTGCGATGCCGTGCCGCGCCCACAGACCAAAGCCAGCCTCCAACCAGTCCTTCGGTGTTTCTGCACGGTAAGCCTCGACAGCCTCGCGCAACACAGCCGCGCGCGACTTACCTTGCTCGGCAGCGAGCTGGTCCAGCCATTTAATATCTTCATCGGGCAAGTCGGCGAGGATGCGAGTCATGATATACTGATATCATATCATGATATCATGTCAACCGCCCTAAGTTTATCGGCTCGCTGGATAATTGCGAGCAGCTGCCCGTTTTCAAACCAGCTCAACAGCCCGCCTTCAACAAATCGATCTTGCCTGATGGCTACGGTTAGCAACTTTTCCAGTTGCTCTTCGCTGGCCCTGTTCCGAATATTGTCAGGATCGCGCAGTTCCTGGGCCTCGTCAGTAGCCATCCAGGCAGACCAGTCAAACTCACCCTGGACCCAGCCGCTATCATAACAATGGCGGACAAACTTTTCTGTATCGTCGCTTCGGCGAAATCCAATTTTATCCCATTCGCCGAATTTGAACCACGGTGAACGGAATAATGCTTCGAACTTGCCCAACGCCTGCAATCTTTCGCGATTCCTCACTTCTTCTCCGCCTTCTTCTTCCGCATCGCGTCATGGAAGCGATCCGCCCAGCCGGGCTTGACCAGCTGCTCCGCCCGCACCATGCGGAGTTCGCCATCGGCAACATCGCGCGACACAGCACTGCCCGCCGCCACAATCGCATCCCGGCCGATCCTGACCGGGGCGATCAACGCTGAGTTCGAACCGATAAACGCACCCTCGCCAATCACCGTCTGATATTTGAAATAGCCGTCATAGTTGCAGGTGATTGTGCCCGCGCCGATATTCGCCTTTGCGCCGATTTCGGCATCGCCAAGATAGGTCAAATGGTTGGCCTTGGCGCCCTTGCCCAGATGCGCCTTTTTGACCTCGACGAAATTGCCGATTTTGGCCTTTTCTTCCAGCACGGTGCCGGGGCGGAGCCGGGCGAAGGGACCGACTTCGCAGCCGCTTTCGATCCGCGCGCCCTCGATATGGCTATTGGCGCGGATTTTGACGTTGTCCGCCACGCTCACGCCCGGCCCGAAAAACACGTTGGGCTCAATCAGCACATCGCGCCCCAGCTTTGTGTCCCACGCGAACCAAACGGTCTCCGGCGCGATCAGCGTTGCGCCATCAGCCATCGCCTGAACCCGCCGCCGCATCTGCCATTCGGCCTCCATCGCGGCCAGTTCTCCGCGGCTGTTGATCCCGGTCACGTCATAGGGATCGGTCTTGACGACATGGCAATGCCGCCCGTCGGCGACCGCGATATTGACGATATCGACCAGATAATATTCGCCAGCCGCATTGTCGTTTTTGACGCGGGCAAGGAGCGCAAACAGGTCCTTCGCCTTCACCGCCATCAGGCCGCTGTTGCAAAGCTTCACCGCGCGCTGGCTTTCGGTCGCGTCCTTATGCTCGACCATCCATTCGATCCGGTCGCCAGTCGCGACGATCCGGCCATATTGTAGCGTGTCTTCGGGCTCGAAGCCCAGCACCACCACAGCCGGATTGTCAGGATGCTCCAGCCGACCGATCATTGCCTGCATCGTGGCGGTTGGCACAAACGGCACGTCGCCATAGAGGATCAGCACATCGCCGTCGAACCCCGAAATCGCCCCCTCCGCCTGCTGCACCGCATGGCCGGTGCCTAGCTGCGGGTCCTGCACCGCGAACTCGGCGCTATCGCCAAGTGCCGCCTCCAGCTGTTCGGCCTTGTCGCCGACGACCACCACCTTTTTGGCGGGCGACAGCGCGTCGACCGCATCCATCAGATGCATCAGCATCGGGCGGCCCGCGATGGGGTGCAGCACCTTGTGCAGGTCGGATTTCATGCGGGTGCCCTTGCCCGCGGCGAGGATGATTGCGGCTATGTCTGTCATGTGCGCTGCCATGCCAGCAAATTGTTGCGGTTTCCACCACTTGCCGCCAAGTGGGGCAGATATGGCAAAATTTCCTTTCGACATCATCGGCTTCGATCTGGACGGGACCTTGATCGACACGAGCGGCGACCTGACTGCGGCGGTCAATCATGTGCTGGAAAGCGTTGGTCGGCCGCCGGTTTCGGAAGAGCTGGTCAAACAATTTATCGGCGGCGGCGCGAAGCTGATGCTGCAACAGGGGCTTGAGGCAACAGGCGGTATTCCAGGCGATGATTTCAGGCCGCTCTATCGCCAGATGCTGGCCTATTACCAAGCCAATATATCGGTCCACAGCCGCCCGTTCGACGGCGCGCTGGCTTTGCTCGACCGGCTCGACGTGATGGGTGTGCGTTATGCGGTGGTGACCAACAAATTCGAAAGCCTCGCAGTAAAACTCCTGACCGACTTGAACCTTGTGCACCGCATGGGTTGCATACTCGGCGCTGACACGCTGGGCAAGGAAAACGCCAAACCATCAGGGGCGCCGATTTTCGAAATGATACAGCGTTGTGGTGGAGGTCGTGCGGCCTATGTCGGCGACTCTATCTACGACGTCATGGCAGCAAAAAATGCGGGCGTGCCGAGCGTAGCGGTAAGCTTCGGCTTTTTGCACGGGCCGGTCGAGGAGTTGGGCGCCGATGCCGTGGTCGACCATTTCGATGAGTTGATTGAAGTTTTGCAAGATTTCGCATGAAGCGCTTAGACCGGCTTCCGCCATTTCACCCACAAATGCCGCGCAAGCATTAACGGCGGCATGCGCAGCCAGTGCGAGCGGATGTAGAAAATCAGGCGGATGAATTTGCGGGTGCCCCTGCCCCAATCGTCGCGTGCGGTGAGGCGTTTTGCATACCAGTTGTCCCACCGGTTCCGGCGTTGCCAATCTTTGGCTATTTCGGTGCCGTAAAGGCGGTGCGCCAGACGCCCGGCGCGGTAAACGGCTGGCCATAGCTGGTGATGCTCTGCCCGGGATTTCAGCATCTGCCAAAACGACTCATCGCCAAATTCGGCCAGCAGGCAATGAATATCCCACAGATTTCTCAATCCCCCGTCTAACTCGCCATCGGCGAACAAATGCGCAGCGCTGTGGATGACCATGTCGCGCGGGCTCAACACATAGAGTCCATTTTCCAGCGCCACCGCATCCTCCAGCATCGCAACGGCATCCGGCTTCGGCCGCGCCGTCAGGGGCAATATCGTGTGGTGCACGTCGATCATCCGGTCGCGCTCTTTGTGGATGAGTGGCGGCAGCTCGTGCATGTGGTCGCGGTAATACGCATCGTCATAGGGGTCGGACTTTACCCACTCCCATCCGGCCGCGAGCAATGCCGCTTCGACCTGCGGCAGATCGTCTCGCGCGACCATGATGTCGAGGTCGCCGATATGGCGGCCTTCGCTAGCCTTCAGTCCGGCGGCGGCATAGGCAGTGCCCTTCATCAGCACGACCTTGCCGGGATAACCGGCGAGCGCGCGGCGGGCACAGTCGGCTTCCCACAAGGCGGAGCGACGCTGATATTCAGCGTTGATGCGGGCTTCACCCAGGATATTTGCAACGGCACCGGGAACCGACAGGCCGGACAAACGGCGCGCGACTGTCCCGAGCAATTGCTCGGCCCGTGCCATCGCCAGCAAGGCGGTCCAGCCGTCTGCGTCGAGCTCCGTGATGCCCGACGGGTCGCGCAACGCATCGACGAGCAACATGGCGTCGCGCTTCACGCGAGTTCACTCCAAAGACGGTCAACCAGGGCTTCGGCCTCCTGCCCGTCACGATAATCAATGGCGCGTGCGGGTACGGTCTTGATGAACCGCGTCAGCGTCGTGAAACCCCGCTCACCGAGTGCGACATAGTTGGTCGAAGCCTGCGTCAGCCGCATGAAGACCTCGCTCAGCGAAATTTCCCGGACGGCTGGTTCGAAACCAAAGCTCGGGAACAATAGCAATGCTGGCTGGGCAGGCTCAGCCATCGATCGAATGGCATCGCGGGCAGGCACCAAATGACGGATATTTCCTTTTGGAGTCCCGGTCATCAGCGGCCCGAAGCGCCCGTCGAGCGCCATCGCCTGCATCGCGCCGATAGCTTCATTTTTCAGGCTGATGAGACGGGGAAACGGAGCCAGCTCGCCCGTCACCGGATCGAGCAGCACAAATTCATCTCCCATTAAGCGCCAGCCCCTGCACCCCAACATCGCCGCCAGCGTCGATTTGCCAGACCCCGACGCGCCGGTCATGATAACCGCCCGTCCATTCTTTTCGACGGCGCTCGCATGCAACAGCAAATGCCTCCGCCAACCGAGCGCCATCTGCAAGTTCATGGCCATCTCGGCGGCGAGCAAGCCTTGCACCAACGGCAAAGGCGCGGCGTCCGGAAGCATGTAATCGCCATTTATTGCAACCGACGGGCGAATGAAGCGGCGCCAAAAACTGACTGCTTTCAGCCGGACAGAATAATCGGGAACCTCGGGAACAGGGTAATCGCGGTACAGCTCGGCCAGCTGATCCAGCGGACGTTTCCACGCGGATCCAATACGGAATGCAGCAGGTCCGACTTGAACACGAAACTCATGCATGGACGCGCTCAACCAGCCCGAGCGCTGCCATTTCTTCGAGCCGCGCCGCGACAATGTGTATCGCTTCTGCATCGTTCAGTTCGAACTGGCTCGCCAGCCGGATAGCCACGGCATTGGCGTCCAGCACGTCGCTGCCCATCGCCGTCAAAATCTCGGGCACCGGCTCAGCGACCATATGGGTAATTCCCGACCGGCGCTGATAAATCAGCGTTATCGCGTCCAGCGGCTCGACCAGCAACCGGTCAGCCGGTTCGGCTTTGTATTTCAGTGGTTGCGACCCTGTCATGCGCATGGCCTAAACCAGCGGCGCTTAATTTCAAGTTTAGCGCGACATCTGCAGGCTGGCGTAGCAGGTAAAGCCACTCTGCCCGCTTTGCAGGCGGCGAATATAATTCACATAGGCCTGGCTCTGGTCGTAACTCGTCCCGGGAAGGCTGCGTCCACCTAGTGCCGCTTTGACTTGATCGCCTGTAAACTTCTGCCCGGTTGCGGGAAAAGAACCCGGTGTGTCACGCGGTACCAGTTTTCCATATGCGTCGATATTCATGCCTGTTCCGTGCGGGCCCGGGACCGGAATTTCGCAGTTCATCACCGAAGCGGCCGACTGTGCCAGTGCAGGCCTGACAGAAACTATGGCTGACGCGGTCGCTGCGCCGAGCATCAGCGCGCGACGTCGCGTGGTCGCACTCTTCAACCCGGCCGGTGGTTCTGCCTTGTCATCCATGAGATTCGCCTATCATATTGTGCCCGCATTTCCAGCCATTGCGCTTGCACGCCCTCACGGCGTCTATATGTGGGACATTATCGGCGGCAAAAGCTAACAGATGATTTCGCAAAGGGTGAATGGGTGCCAAATTGAATAGCTGGTTGTCCCCGCGTTTTCTGATGGCGCTGATTGTTGCATCCGCTGGTGCATTGGTTGCAGGTCAGCTTGTCGGCGATGTTGAGCGGATACTGGTCGTTCTAGTATCCATGCTGGGGGCGCTGTTCATCGCCGCAGATCCGCATGATCCGGTTAGCGAACCGGCGGAAACCCGACCTGCGACAGGCATCGACCCCGGTGCCATCACCAGCCACCCGCAGCTGCAGTCTTTCATCGATGCGTCGACCGATGCGATACTGATTGTCGATACTGCCCGCGTGACCGCAGCCAACCATGCCGCGCGGCAGCTGCTCGGTGCAAACATTGTCGGGCAAAACGTCCGCATGGCGTTCCGCCACGCCGGTGCCATCGAGCGCCTGTCCGACCCCGATGCGCAACATACCGGACACCCCATCCGCCTTACCGGCATCGGCCAACAAAACCAGATGTGGGACATGCGCATCCAGTCGATCGGTCCTGCCCAGAAGATGGTCCACCTTGCCGATCGCAGCGGAGCGCAGGCTGCCGAGAAGATGCGCGTCGATTTCGTGGCCAACGCGAGCCATGAATTGCTGACGCCTCTGGCGGCGGTGAAGGGCTTTATCGAAACACTGGACGACCCGGACGCGGGCGACGATCCCGAGACACGCAGACGGTTTTTGGGCATCATGGCCAAGGAAACTGACCGGATGCAGGCGTTGGTCCGCGATCTGATGTCGCTTAGCCGAATCGAAGCCGAAAAATATGATCCGCCCCAGACCCCGGTCGATTTTTCGTATATCGTCATCGACACTGTCGACCAGCTGCGTAACGGACAGAAAGAACGTGGCAACGATATCACGCTCGACATCACTGCTGACATGCCCCCGGTCATGGGCGATGCCGGTCAATTGCGCCAATTGGCGAGCAACATCATTACCAACGCGATGAAATACGGGCGCGCCGGAACACCGATAGCGGTCAAGCTGTCGCCATCGCGCTCGGGCGCGATGCTTAACTTGGCAGTGGCTGACAACGGGGACGGTATATCTCCCGAACATCTGCCGCGGTTGACAGAGCGTTTTTATCGCGTGGATTCGGGTCGGAGTCGGTCCATCGGGGGCACCGGACTGGGGCTTAGTCTTGTAAAACACATAGTCGACCGGCACCGCGGACATCTTGAAATCCGCAGTACAGTCGGGAAAGGTACGACGGTGTCGGTGCTGCTGCCGGTGGCACCTGCGGATGCGGTAACATAACTGTCATAGAAGAGTCATTTATCGGCCATGTGCCAGGTCTAATGGCGCCGGGAGCGCGGCGCGGGCTGCGACGATTCCAATATGGGGAAAAGCCAGAAATGATGAAGAAAATTTCGCTCATCGCCATCAGCGCGCTTGCGCTTGCGGCATGTAATGACCAGGCCAGCACGGGCGGTGCGGCAGGCGGATCGCGTCAGGAAATCCGCATTGTCGGTTCATCGACGGTCTTCCCCTTTGCAAAGGCAGCGGCCGAAGCGTTCGCCAAGGCCGATCCGTCGCGCAAATCGCCCGTTCTTGAATCGACCGGAACCGGTGGCGGCATGGAGCAATTCTGCAAGGGCGTCGGGGCCGAAACCCCTGATATCACAAACGCATCGCGTCGCATCAAGAAGAGCGAGTTTGAAAACTGCCAGAAGAACGGTGTTACCGACATTATCGAAATCCAGGTCGGCATTGATGGCCTGGCACTTGCCCAGTCGAACAAGGGCGAGAAATTCGCTCTCTCCACTGCTGACGTTTACAAGGCGTTGGCAGCCAATCCGTTCGGCAAGCCACAGACCGCGAAATTGTGGTCAGACGTAAACCCTTCGCTGCCCAAGCTGCCGATTTCGGTCTTCGGTCCCCCGACCACATCGGGCACACGCGATTCATTCCATGAACTCATCATGGAAGCAGGTTGCAAGACCGACGCGGCCACCAAGGCGCTGAAGGATAGCGATGAAGACAAGTATAAAGCTGTCTGTACCGAGATCCGCACGGATGGCGCGTTCAAGGAACAGGGCGAGAATGACAATCTGATCGTCCAGAAGCTCGATGCCAACCCCAACATGATCGGTATCTTCGGCTACAGCTACATGGAAGAAAATGCCTCGAAAGTTCATGGCATTACCATGGATGGCGTCACCCCGACCATTGCAACCATTTCGGACGGCAGCTACCCCGGCGCGCGCAAGATGTTCATCTACGTCAAGAAAGCGCACATCGACAAAATTCCAGGCATCAAGGAGTTTGTCCTCGAATTCCTCAAGGGTGGCGCAGCAGGTGGTTATCTGACCAAGTTGGGAATGATCTCATCGCCCGACGCCGAGTATAAAAAGGCACTGGACGCTGCGAATGGCCTGACAGCCATGGATGGCTCGGATTTGAAATAAAACTGCAACACACATCGCGTCTATGGGCATGTGCCGAATCTCTATTCGGTGCATGCCCGTATTGTGTGCGGGTGCCGCATTTCGCGAATGTCCGGCCAGCTGGCCGAAGGGGGCTAGGTTGAGTTTATGACTGGAACAGCGTTGCTATTCCTTGTCCTTGGTCTCGGTCTGGTCGGCTGGATTGCAGGTCGCGCCCGTGCATCTGCATTTCTGCGGGCGGCAAAAGGAGGGCCGCGGGGTCAGGTGAATAGCCTGCCATCCTATCATGGCTGGTTTGTCGCGGTCTGCGCCGTGGTTCCTGCCATCATCTTCATGTTTGTCTGGCAGTCGATTTCACCGGCGCTGGTAACCAACATGGTCTTGGCCGCACCTGCCGCTTCCAGTCTGCCTCAGGATGGATTTGCCCGCGCAGCGATCTTGTCAGAAGCGCGCGCTATCGCGCAGGGTTTGCAGGCGACGGCGTTTCAGTCCCAAAGCGAGGCGCTGGTCCCGCTGTACCGCGAAGCGCTGTCCTATTACCAGATGCTGGGGCTGGTCGGCAGCTTGCTGCTGCTGTTTGCCGGCGGCGCTTTTGCCTTCACCCGCCTGAAGCCGGACTTTCGCGCGCGTAACAAGGTCGAGCGGCTTGTGATGCTTGGTCTTCTGCTCGCATCGCTCCTTGCGATCATTACAACCCTGGGCATTTTCGCCTCACTGATTTTTGAAGCATACCAGTTTTTCTCGATGGTCTCGCCATTCGAATTCCTGTTCGGCACCAACTGGAACCCCAAAAGCGTGGTCACACCGGGTGCCGACAATGGCTATGGCGCAATACCGTTATTCTGGGGCACGATCTTCATTGGTGCGATCATCGCGATGATCGTCGCGATACCGCTCGGCCTCATGAGCGCGATTTTCCTGACCCAATATGCATCGGCGAAGGTGCGTAGCTGGATGAAGCCTATACTGGAGATACTGGCAGGCATTCCGACCGTGGTGTACGGCTATTTCGCGGCCCTGACAGTGGCACCAGCCATTCGCGATTTTGCCGTGATGCTGGGTGTCAGCAATGCAGCATCGGACAATGCCTTGGCAGCCGGTGTGGTGATGGGCGTGATGATTATTCCGCTGGTGTCGTCGATGTCGGACGATAGCATCGCAGCGGTGCCCAGTGCCATGCGCGACGGTAGTCTGGCGATGGGTGCAACCAAAAGCGAAACCATCAAGCAGGTCTTGCTTCCCGCCGCGCTCCCGGGCGTGGTCGGGGGTATATTGCTCGCGGTCTCCAGGGCAATCGGCGAAACCATGATTGTGGTTATGGCCGCAGGCTACACCGCGAACCTGACTGCAAATCCCTTTGACACCATCACTACGGTCACCGTGCAGATCGTGGCACTGCTAACCGGCGATCAGGACTTTGGCAGCCCGCACACGCTTGCCGCCTTCGCGCTTGGCCTTGCCCTCTTTGTCACGACCTTTTTCCTGAACTATGTCGCCCTGCGCGTGGTCAAGAGATACCGGGAAGCCTATGAATAAGGTGACGATCGATCGTACGCCGACCGACTGGAACGGTACCGCGATGCAGAAGCGTATCGCGCGTCGCTATGCGGCAGAGCGGCGCTTCAGGGCGATAGGCTTTATCGCCGTTGCGCTGTCGACGCTATTTCTGGCCTTTTTACTTTTCACAATGCTGGGTCAGGGCGTGCGAGGATTTCAGCGGACCGAAGTGGCGGTCGATTTCGACTTCCCTGCGCTGACCTCTGGTGCAAGCGTGGCCTCGATCAGTGGCGCGAATGCCCAGGCAGCACTCAATTCGATGGATATTCCGGGCGTGGTCGAGCTGGCTGTGAGCCAGCAATTTGGCGAACAGGGAAGTGCTTTGCTCACCTCCGCTGCGGCTGCGAACGTACGTCAGATGCTCGAAAGCGACCCTGAGCTGATTGGCAGCAAGCAACGACTCTGGCTGCCGGCAGAATCCAGGATCGATATTGCCTATAAGAGGACAGGCGAACCCGCCGCGGAAAAGATAGTGGCGTCGCTTGGCGAGAATGACGCCCTGCGAACCGGCTTTAACTGGACTTTCCTGACCGGGGCCGATGCGACTGATCCATCGGCAGTCGGCATCTGGGCAGCGTTCAAGGGGTCGTTGATGACGATGGCCATCACCCTGATGCTCGCCTTCCCGATCGGGGTTTTTGCAGCGCTATATCTTGAGGAATATGCACCCAAGAACAGGCTGACCGACATGATCGAAGTGTCGATCAACAATCTGGCGGCAGTGCCGTCGATCATCTTCGGTTTGCTCGGCCTTGCCGTGTTCCTGACGCTGTTCGGCATGCCGCGCTCATCGGCGCTGGTTGGCGGCCTTACACTCGCCCTCATGACCATGCCCGTCATAGTCATTGCAGGCCGTAACGCCGTGAAATCGGTGCCCCCATCCATCCGCGAAGCAGCGCTCGGAATTGGCGCTTCGCCGGTACAGGTCGTCTTCCATCATGTGCTTCCGCTGGCCCTGCCCGGAATACTGACCGGCACCATCATCGGCATGGCCCGCGCGCTTGGCGAGACGGCCCCGCTGCTGATGATCGGCATGCGCGCTTTCATCCCCTCTGCGCCACAGGGTTTCACGGATGCTGCCACAGCGCTACCGGTGCAAATCTATCTCTGGTCGGATGAAGTCAATCAGGGCTTTGTCGAAAAGACCAGTGCTGCCATCATTGTTCTGCTGATATTCCTGCTGGGGATGAACGCCCTGGCCATCTACCTGCGCAACCGGTTCGAAACGCGCTGGTGACCATGACTGAAAAGGACTCCACCGTGGCTTTGACCACCGCAAACCCCAAGATATCGACGCGTAACGTCAACGTTTTCTATGGCGATAAGCAGGCGATCAAGGATGTATCGATCGACGTCGATATGGACAATGTCACCGCTTTCATCGGTCCCTCTGGATGCGGCAAATCAACTTTCCTGCGATCCTTGAACCGCATGAACGATACGATTGTCGGTGCGCGTGTGGAAGGAAATATCTTTCTTGACGGGGAAGATATCTACGCCTCGTCGATGGACGTCGTCCAGTTGCGCGCTCGGGTCGGGATGGTGTTCCAGAAACCCAACCCGTTCCCCAAGTCGATTTACGACAATGTGGCTTACGGCCCGCGAATCCACGGGCTTGCATCTGGCAAAGCCGAACTCGACCAGATTGTCGAAAGCGCACTAACCCGTGCAGGTCTGTGGGCCGAGGTGAAGGACCGGCTGGGCGACAGCGGTACCGCGCTTTCGGGCGGTCAGCAGCAACGACTTTGCATTGCCCGCGCGATTGCGGTCGACCCCGAAGTCATATTGATGGACGAGCCCTGCTCTGCGCTCGACCCCATCGCCACGGCACGTATCGAGGAATTGATCCACGACCTTCGGGGCAAATATGCTATCATCATCGTGACACATAATATGCAGCAGGCAGCCCGGGTGTCGCAACGCACAGCCTTTTTCCATCTGGGCAACCTGATCGAATTCGGCGAAACATCCGAAATCTTCACCAATCCGCGTGAAGACCGGACAAAAGACTATATTACTGGCCGTTACGGCTAAGGAATTTGTAGATGAGCACAGGCACCAAGCACACCGTCAAAGCGTTCGACGACGATATGGACGAAATCCGCGGGCTGATCGCGGAAATGGGCGCGCGCGCCGAAACAGCAGTCGTTGCGGCGATGAAGTCGCTCAGCGACCATGACGCGGACCTTGCGGCAACGACCCGCGCTGAAGACAAGATTATCGACAATCTTGAAACCGAAGTTGAAAAGCTGGTGGTCCGTACAATCGCGTTACGGGCGCCGATGGCTGATGATCTGCGCGAATTGATTGCAGCGCTCAAAATGTCCGCGGTGATCGAGCGCATCGGCGATTACGCCAAGAACATTGCAAAGCGTGTACCGCAGATGGAAGGCAAAATTCCCGTCGCAGCAACAGAGCAACTGGGCCGCATGGGTGAGATTGTGGTCGAAATGATCCGGACGGCGATGGATGCCTATGCCAAACGCGATGTCGATCTTGCCCGGGCGGTAACGGTTCGCGATGATGATGTTGATCAGCTTAACAAGGATCTGTTCGTCGACTTCGTCGCCTATGTCGCAAAGAATCCGAAAAACGCCGCAGAGGTTGCCCATCTTCTGTTCACTGCGAAGAACCTTGAGCGGATTGGCGACCACACGACCACGGTCGCACAGATGATCTATTTCACCGAAACCGGCGAAAACCTGCCGGACGCCTGATAGGAAATACATATGCCCAAGGCACAATTGCTTTTGGTCGAGGACGACAGCGCTCTGGCCGAACTGGTTCGTTGGCATTTCGAACGCGAGGAATTCGACGTGCGCCACACCGGCGACGGCGAAGAGGCACTGCTGATGGCAAAGGAGCGCACGCCCGACCTGGTGCTGCTCGACTGGATGCTTGAGAATCTGTCAGGCATCGAGGTCTGCCGCCAACTGCGCAAATCTGACAATACAGCTAATGTGCCGATCATCATGCTGACCGCGCGGGGTGAAGAGGACGACCGTATTCGTGGCCTCGAGATCGGCGCCGACGATTATGTCACCAAGCCGTTCAGCCCCCGCGAACTGGTAGCCCGCGCCAAGGCCGTCCTCCGCCGCGTCCGCCCTGCGCTGGCGGGCGAAGCACTGCGTTTCGGTGATGTTGAAATGGACACCGTCGCGCACAAGGTGAAACGCGCGGGAAAACAGGTGCCATTAGGACCGACCGAATATCGGCTGCTTAAGCATTTCCTGGAATATCCGGGCCATGTCTTTTCGCGTGAACGGCTGCTCGACAGCGTTTGGGGACATGATAGCGACATCGAAATCCGCACGGTCGATGTCCATATCCGCCGCTTGCGCAAAGCGCTGAATGAAGGCTTTGACAGCGATATCATCCGAACGGTGCGCTCGGCAGGCTATTCGCTGGACCAAGACGCGGTTTAGTAGGAAATCTGTCCGCGCACGCCGACCACATCGACAGTATAACTGCGGTCGCCTGCAACCCCGATGGCCGCATCGCTGTACTTCAGCTTTGAATATTGTCCCATCAGGCGGAAATTCTCTGCCGGCGTCCAGATCAGCGAAGCCAAAAATCCATTCTGCTTGCCGCCTGTCACACCTTTGCTGTTGAGGTCTAGATAGTCATAGCGCACATTCAATTGAACTGCGCCAATACCGCCGCCGCCCACAGGTTTTTTGGGCTTGATTGCACCAAAAACTCCACCTTTTAATGGACGGCTGTCATTTGTGAGAAAGACACCGGCCTCGGCGTAAGCACCGAAAAATGTCGGATCGTCGAGAACTGCGCGGTGCGCCCTCAACCAGTGGGCTTCGCTGGCAAAATGAAACCGACCGTTGACCGCTGCGGCCTCAATTCCGTAGCGCTGCTCCTTATCGACCGCGAGCCCGGGGGTACCGATGTAGCGCGTATCGACGATCCGGATGGACGGGCGGCTTCGGTATCTCGTTAGCGCCGTCCCGAAATCATTCAGATCGCGCCAATGATAGGCTGCCGCAAAATGCAGTTTCGTCTTGCCGACCTTCGGCGACCAGAAAGTGCGCACATCGACCGAAGTGCTGTTCGTGCCGACATCGTTGAGCAGGATGAGCGGGTCGGTGTACACGCCGCCGGCTATCGACCAGTCGCCCTTGTTAAAATGGCCCGAAATGCCCGTCCGCCTGCCATAGCCGAATGTGCTGACAAATGCGGCACGTTCGAGAAAGCTGATATTGAGATTGCTGTTTTCCTCATCCAGCGGCAATTGTGCCTTTTGCTGGCCCGCGATGACCTTGAATCGATCGTTGCTCCATTGCAGATAAGCATCGGTCAGCTCGATCGGATCAGTCGTCAGTTCCGCCTCCACCCGTGCGGCGAATCCACGCGGCATCTTCAGGTCCACGCCGATACGCGCACGCCGGATATCCTCGAAATCACCCGTTCCTGCAAGGCCAGCCGGACCATCGATTTCAGCGACGTCATATTGCACACGCCAGCGCGGCTTCAATTGCCATTCGGATTTTGCTTCTGTTTTCTTGGGCGGAGCTTCGGTCGCTGGAGGAAGCGACGCCACCGATTGGGGATCGTCACTTGCGGCAGCAACTGCCGGCACCGCCGAGGCGACAGTAATCAGGGTCGCCAAAGCCGACTTCGCTGCACATGAAATCATTCCGACTTCCTTTGTAGGATCATCAATTGGTGACGCCTAGAAAGCATTTTCATGACCAATGAATGACTCATAAGTTTCTGTTTTGTGACAATCCAAGATGATTTGCTTTACGCTTGCGTCAAGCTGGCCTTCATGCCAAGGCACCTGCAACTATGCCCCCCTATGGCAAGCCCCTACCTATGGAGACACAAAATGACCATCAGCTTTAAGGACAAAGTCGCTATCGTGACCGGTGCAGGCGGCGGACTGGGCAAGGCCTATGCCCTTGAACTTGCGCGGCGTGGCGCCAAAGTGGTGGTCAATGATTTGGGCGGTGCCCGCGATGGCACCGGCACGTCGGATGCGGCGGCGCAGGTCGTCGAAGAAATCAAGGCCGCAGGCGGTGAAGCGATGGCGAATGGCGGTAGCGTCACCGAATATGAACAGATGGTTGAAATGGTGGCCAAGGCAAAGGAAGCATGGGGCGGCGTCCATATCCTCATCAACAACGCGGGCATCCTGCGTGACAAGAGCTTCGCGAAGATGGAGATGCCGGATTTCAATCTGGTGTTGCAAGTCCATGTCATGGGCAGCGCCAACTGCACCAAGGCTGTCTGGGACATCATGCGCGAACAGGCCTATGGGCGCATATTGATGACCACATCGTCGACCGGGCTGTACGGCAATTTCGGGCAGGCCAATTATGGCGCGGCGAAGCTGGGACTTGCGGGTCTCACCAAGACACTGCACCTTGAAGGCGCGAAATATAATGTCCGTGTGAATTCGATCGCGCCGGTCGCGGGCACACGCATGACCGAAGACATCTTCCCCGAAGGCCTGTTCGACCAGTTTACGCCCGAAAATGTCGTCCCCGCCGCGCTCTACCTCGTCAGCGAAGACGCGCCGACCAACATGATCATCGGCGCGGGCGGTGGCGGCTATCACGCCGCCTATGTCACCATGACCCCCGGCGTCGCGCTACGCCAGGACGACCGCACGGTCGAAGGTTTTGCCGCGGCTTGGGACAAGATCATCGACCGCACTGGCGAGACCGTTCCGCAATCGGGCGGCGAACAGTCGGTGGCGGTGATGAAGGCGTTGCAGGCTTTGGGCTAAGCCCCCACCAGCTTCATCAGCTTCCGCTCCACCGGGGCCAGTACCGGCCCAAGCTCATGCCCTCGCTTCAATATCGCGCCGCCCTCCCCCACCAGCGCCCACATGCCTTGGCGATTGCGCAGCTCGGGGCGCTTTTCGATGCGATATTCCGGGCGTTCGGTGGCGCGGCGGAAGGCGCTGAAGATGGCGGCGTCGCGGCCGAGGTCGATGGCATAGTCACGCCAATTGCCCGCCGCAACCATGCGGCCGTAGAGGTTCAGTATCTGGGTTAGTTCGAGGCGGTCGAAGCCGACCTGGTTCAACCGGTGAGCAACCGGAAATGGCGTGATGACTGCGCTCAAGCGTTCTTCGCTCCTCTGGCAGATCGGCGCTTGGCGGGTACCGCTTCAACTGCCGCATCGCGCTCGGCCATCAATTCGGCAACTTTCTTGCGCAATGTTTCGATCTCGCACTGCATGATCTCGAGGCTTTGCGTTGCAGGGTCGAACATTTCGCGGCAGGGCGTGCCATAAGGCATGAATTCCCTGGCATAGGTTTCAGCCTTTACCAGCGTGGAGCGTGCTTTCTGCCCGATCATCGTTGCGCCGGCTGGCACATCGTCGGTGACGACCGCGGCAGCACCGATGCGTGCGCGCTCGCCGACCGTTATCGGCCCCAATATCTGTGCACCCGAACCAATGATGACGTTGTCGAGAATGGTTGGGTGGCGCTTGCCGCCTTGACCGCTCGTCGGGTTTGTGCCGCCCAAGGTGACATTCTGGTACATCGTGACATTGTCGCCGATTTCGGCGGTTTCTCCGATCACGCTGAAGCCGTGGTCGAGAAAGAAATTGCTCCCGATCTTCGCACCCGGATGGATGTCTATCCCGGTCATGAAACGCGCAAAATGATTCACCAGGCGCGCCAGGAAATACATGTGCCCCAGAAATAGCCAATGCGCGACGCGGTGATAGGCCACGGCCCAGACGCCCGGATAAAGCAGCACTTCCCAGCGCGAACGAGGCGCCGGATCTCGCTCCTTGATAGAATCCAGATAGTCGATGAGGTTTGAAATGAACATGCGTCCCTGCCTTCCAGCGGCTATCTCTGTTTCGGTGAAACTAAGCGATTGGGGACCGGAATACCAGTGGCAATTTGAAACCTATATCAAAAATGCTGGTTAAAATCGCTTTTATCGATTAGATGCCAAAGATTAAGTATTGGAATCGATAAATGAGCACCTATCTGCCGACCCTGAAGCAGCTTCAATATCTGGTGGCACTAGAGGAGCATGGCCATTTCGGAAAGGCAGCCGACGCCTGCTTTGTAACACAGTCGACCCTTTCCGCAGGTATCCGCGAACTGGAATCCCTGTTGGGCCTGATGCTTGTGGAACGAACGCGGCGCGTCGTGCGGTTTACGCCGCTCGGCAACAAGATGGTCGCCAAGGCGCATCGCATCCTGCGCGAGGCGGAAGAACTTGCCGAAATGGCCAGATCGGCGGGCAAGCCGCTGGCCGATGATTTGCGGATGAGCGTAATACCGACCATCGCACCTTTCCTCTTGCCCAAATTGTTGCCCGCGTTGCGCAAGCAATATCCCGACCTCAAACTCTATCTGCGCGAGGAAACCAGCGCTGCCGCCATTGAGGCGCTGCATCACGGTCAGGTCGATTGTGTCCTGCTAGCGCTTCCTTTCGCCTCGGGAGATGTCGAAAAAGCCAAGTTGTTCGATGACGGCCTGCTCGTCGCGTTCCCCAAGGACGACCCGCGCGACCCGCCCGCAACCATCGCACCCGAACTGATTGATGAGAGCAGGCTGCTCCTGCTTGTCGACGGCCACTGCCTTAAGGACCATGCGCTGGCCGCCTGTAACCGCCCGGAATTGCGCGCATCGGCAACAATGCTGGGAACATCTTTGCACACGCTGGTGCAGATGGTGGACAATGGCCTGGGCCTGACGCTCATTCCTGAAATGGCGGTGGAAGCAGGGCTGCTCAACGGCACCGATGTACAGGCGCGTCCGCTGAACGCGGCCCATGCCACCCGTGAAGTTGCTCTTGTCTGGCGCACAAACAGTCCGCGGCGGGAGGAATTCGAAATGCTGGCAGACGCAATGCGAGAACTGCGGGAGGTCTAGGCCGAGGCGCTTGGCCGGGCCGACACGCGTTGATGCCAGTCTTGCAGCGCAACAGTATCGTCAGGTATCGGAACGCCGATAAACCTGGCAAAATCGATCGTACTGAGCAGCGCAATGTCGGCAATCGAATAATCCGCCCCGGCCAGAAACGGCGTTTTTGAAAGCGCGGCATCGAACGTCTTCATCGCCGCATAAGCCAAAGGCCGGTTGCTCTCGCCAAAATCCGTATATTGCTGCTTCACCACCCGCGCGGTCAGCTTATGAGTATGAACCCAGATATTGCGGATCGCCATGCCAAAGCCCAGCTCGACCCGCCGCAGCCACATCTCGACCTCAGCAACGCTCGCGGCGCCCACTCCGAACATCGGCGGGTGCGGATGCAACATCTCGAAATAGCGGCAAATAGCGATAGTCTCGCCGATCATCCGGCCATCGTCCAGTTCCAGAACCGGCAACTGTCCCGGAGGATATTTTGCAGTGAATTCGGCTGATTTATGCTCGCCGGACATGATCGACAGCTGCTTTGTCGGAACGCTGATGCCCTTTTCGGCAAGATACATGCGCACACGGCGCGGATTGGGGGCTGGCGCGGCAGCATCGTAGAGCAGCATCAATTTCTCCATTTGTCGGCCCGGGCATCGTCACTGCCTTTTGCCTCGACCCAGGCCGAAGAACCATCGGCGCGATGCTCCTTTTTCCAGAAGGGAGCCTCAGTCTTCAATCGGTCGATAAGGAAGGCGCACGCCTCGAGCGCCTCGGCGCGATGGCTGGCGGCCGTGCCGACGAGGACAATAGGTTCGCCGACCTTGACGACGCCAACGCGATGGACAAGCACTGTGCCCAATAGCGACCAGCGGACAACGGCTTCGTCGGCCAGCGCATTCAAACTCGCCGTAGTCATCGCAGGATAATGTTCCAGCTCGATCGCGACCACATCGCCGTCATCTCGCGCAATGCCAGTGAAACTCGCCACCGCACCGCCGCCGAGAGCCGCCAGCGGTGCAAGCTCTGCTGCGCTGTCGATGGATCCGACATCGATGCGGACAATTTTCATCCGCCCGTGACCGGCGGGAAGATTGCCAGCTCGCCTGCCCCTTTGAGCAAGCTATCCGCCCGCGCCATCTGTTGATCGAGGGCAAAACGGAGGCGGGATGGATCGGCAAAGGCAGCGGCATAATTGTCGCCTTGCGCGGTTAGCCAAGACAGGCAATCCCCTACGGTCTCCAATGCCTCGGGCAATTCGCGGATTTCACTGTCGAGGCCAACAGCCTCGCGCACCAGTGCAAAATAGACGAGCCGCACCGGCGTCAATCCATGTGCTTGATGCCGACGCGCAGATAATCCCAACCGGTTATCATGGTCAGCACCGCCGCAATCCAGAGTAAGGCCAGCGCGGCTTGTTTGAGTACCGCCCAATCGGGCAACGCCCCTGCCAATATGATGCCACCGAGCGCCACCAGCTGCGCCGTGGTTTTCCACTTGGCCAGTTTCGAGACAGGAACCGAAACCTGCAACCCAGCCAGAAATTCGCGAAGCCCCGAAACGATCATCTCACGCAGCAAAATGATCAACGCGGCAATAACATGCCAGCCGTCGACATCGCGGGTGAACACCACCATCAAGATAACTGCCGCAACCATGATCTTGTCGGCAATCGGGTCGAGAAATACCCCGAGTTTCGACACCGTCCCCTGTGCACGGGCCAGATAGCCGTCGAAATAGTCGGTAATCCCCATCAGGCAATAGAGCACGAAGGCGAGGGCATAGTCGATCGGCAAAGGTTGCCTGCCGATGTCTTTGGTCCCCGGCCAGAGCAGAAACACCAATATCGGCACCGCAAGGATTCTGGACAGCGTCAACAGATTGGGAAGGCTCAGCATGGGTCACCGATAGCGTCCTATTTCTGCAAAATCACGCAGCTATTTCGCGTTCCACAGAAAAGCGCTTTGCCGTGCCGGGCGGGGCGGCTAAGGCGCATCAAACGGACGAGAGGGGTTTTCACGCACCATGTCGACTTCACTGTCGTTGCTGAACAAGCGACGCTTCCTGCCGCTGTTCGTCACACAGCTCCTGGGCGCCTTTAACGACAATCTGTTCAAGAATGCGATGGTGCTGTTCGTCGTCTATGGCGTTTATAATGACGAGAAGGCCGAGGCGCTGTTCAGCGCCGTCGCCACCGCCGTATTCATCATACCTTTCTTTCTGCTCTCGGCGCTGGCCGGGCAACTTGCCGATACACGCGACAAGGCCAAGATCATCCGCATCGTGAAGTTCTGCGAGATCGTCATCATGTTTGTCGGTGGGGCCGGGCTGGTGATGGCGTGGCTGGGCCTTGCGGTGAGTTTAATCGCCATTCCGCTGATGATGCTCGCGCTATTCGCCATGGGTGTCCATTCGACATTTTTCGGCCCAATCAAATATGCCATCCTTCCCCAGCATCTGAAGGAAGATGAGGTGCTGGGGGGCACGGGGCTGGTCGAGGCGGGCACCTATATCGCGATATTGCTGGGCACCATATTGGCAGGAGTGATCGAAGTCGAATGGGCGGCGTTGGCGGTCGTGATAACTGCGGTTGTCGGCTATGCGACCGGGCGGCAGGTCCCGCCTGCCCCACCCGAGCATGAAGAGAGCGGTATCGACTGGCATATATTGCGGTCGTCGATCGCGCTGGTCAAAAGTACGCTGCACATCCGCAAGCTCTATCTTGCCATCGCCTCGATCAGCTTTTTCTGGACCATTGGTGCGGTGCTGTTCATCCAGTTCCCCCCGCTAGCGAAAAATGTACTGGGTGCCGACAAGGAAGTTGCGAGCCTGTTCCTCGCGATTTTCTCGATCGGGATAGCGATCGGTTCAGTCGCCATCAATCGCCTTCTCAAAGGCCAGGTCTCGGCGCGCTACGCACCGGCAAGTGTCATTGTGATGGGGCTCTTCGTTGTGGCTTTTTTCCTGGTATGCCGTAACTGGCATGTCATAGGCGCGGGCGAACTTTACAATATCAGCGGCTTTGTCGCGCACCCCGATGCCATCCCGCTTCTGCTGACACTCCTCGGCATCGCGGTGTCGGGTGGCATGTTCGTGGTGCCGCTTTATGCGTTTTTGACAACCACCGTTCCGAAGGACCAAACCGCCCGGACGGTTGCCGCCAACAATATCGTCAATTCGGGCGCAATGGTCGTGGGCTCGCTTATCGCACTGGGTCTGAGCGCCGCAGGCATAAGCATCGTCAACCAGTTGTTGCTGGGTGCAGCAATGTGCCTGATTTCGGCCTGGCTGGCGCAGCAACTGCACCGGGCCTGCGATTAGCGTTTAGATAATGAAGCTGGTTATCGCGACAAAGAACGCGCTGAAGCTTAGCATGAACAAATGTGTGTCTTCCTTGCGCCACCAGCGCGCTGGTTTCGGCGCGGCAAGCGCTACGTCAAGCGCGGGCGGCGGCAACATCCGGCGGAACGGATGTCGGGCGGCTTCGTTGCGGCATACCAGTCGTCGTGTCATCATCATGTGACGTTAACGATTTGTTAGGGATAATGGCCACGCTAAAAGATGGTTAACTACAGGCCGATTTCAGACTGTCCCGAACTGTGACATTTACGAGGAATGACATCATTGGCCACGAGAACCAGGAATACGCAGCTGTACTGCGGTCGGTGGACTGTTCCTGATGACGTCGGGCGCAGGGACAATGATATGGAGGTCGTGCTGATCGGCACCATTTCCAATGAGGATGTGCCGATCCGCAGTCCGCGCGTATTGCGCATCAACCTGCGGTGGATGCGGGCAAGGTGTGAGGTTGACGGAAAAGACGCGCCGACGGATTAGCGTGCGGTCGCGTTCATCCGGTGCAATGTTTGGAGTGCAGCGGCGAGTGCTGAGTCCATATCGTCGTCCTTTACCGAAGACGATGGGACAGCCTCCAAGGGGGGACGCTGGTTACCAGGTTCGCCAACGACCGAATCCTCGTTGGCTGGGTCTGCACCATCGGGCTCGGCATTTGCGTCGACAACTCCGCGCTGAATGAGCGGACGATCCGCAGCGAGCCGGGTCGCAACTGCTTCCAACTCAGCCAACTGCTTTTGCCGCTCGGATACCGCCGCTTCCAGCTGCGCCACCATTTCGGCGAGGGTTGGTTCGACGTCGACCGGCGTGACCGGTTCAACATGCACCGGTGCAGGCTGCGCTATTTCCGGCATGAGGATGGCATCTTGGGCTCTGGCTGGTTCGATTTCGACCGCAGCTGGTTCTTTAGCAACCGCAGGAGTTTCAGCCAAATCGAGCATCGGTAGGTCAAGCGACGCTACGAGTGGGCGCCGTGCGGGTGCGTCGGGGTGGCTATCGCCGTTTTTGAGCTTTGGCAGGTCGGCGAGGTCGGTGATGTCGTCCTCGCCCTTCTTCCACGGCATTTTTGGCAGAGAGATGGCAGGCAGGGCGATACGCGCCAGACGTTCCCGGAAGGAAACTGTCTCATCACTGGCCCAATCGGACGCAGGCGGTGCCGTGTGAGCGGCTGGCGCACTATCGCGACGCAGCAGGACAAAGGCCAGCACCGCAAGGGTCAAGGCGCCCGTCCCAAAGGCAATCAGAGCGCGGGCAGTATCTCCGAGAGGCGCGGCGGCGGCCGGCACCAGCTCCGAAAGCCCCGTCGAACCGGTGATAGCCTCCAACATGACAACCGGAACGAACATCGTTGCAACCGACGCAACCGTTGCCCCGCCCATGGCAATTGCCAAGGCTCTCGTCTGGTGGTTTGGCACGCCTTTGTGCATCTTTGCTTCCTGCATTCAACCCGTCGCCATCAGGCGGCTTTGGATAATCTTCCTCGGCCTAACAGCAAATGGTAAACAGGTTCGTAACGATAAATGTTCTTATGCCAGCTGCGTTCTTCCTCGACAAATTGGCGCGCGCGTGTCCGCATCTCATCCCATTCGGCGTGGCTGGCAAGCAGCCGATCGAGCGAACGCGCGATATCTTCCGGATCATTTGCTGAAAACAATGTGCCTGTGTCGCCATGGCGGATAAGTTCCTTGTGTCCGCCCACATCCGATGCGGCCACCAGCCGACCCTGCGCCATTGCCTCCAGCGGTTTCAATGGCGTGACCAGTTCGGTCAGCCGCATCCGCTTGCGCGGATAGGCGAGAATATCGACTAGACCATAATAGCGCTCGACCTCCTCATGCGGGACACGCCCGACAAAATGGATGCGGTCGGCGGCGGCCGACGCCGCCGATTGTGCACGGAGCTCAGCTTCCATTGGCCCG
>JACVCM010000096.1 GCA_016742125.1 Sphingomonadaceae bacterium
CACGGGATTCGGCGAGACCGGCCACGTGGACGCCCGCGGCGGCGAAACGGACAGCCCCGGCTTCGGGGTCGTAAAACCGGCGGCCAATCCGGAACAATGGCGCCTTGCCAGCGCCGGACGGACCGACAACTGCAACGGTTTCGCCAGGTGTGACCTTCAGGCTGAAATTGTCCAATGCCGATATTTCAGGCCGCGTGGGATAACGGAAACTGACATTCTGGAACTCGAGCTGGCCGCGCGGCGGTGTGGGGAGCGCAACCGGCTTTGCCGGTGGGGCAATATCCGGCTCCGCCGCCAGCAATTCGGCGAGACGTCCAGACGCACCGGCGCCGCGCACCAGATCGCCATAAACCTCGGTAAGTGCACCGAAAGCACCAGCGACCAAACCGCCAGTCAGTACGAATGCCGCGATGGTACCCCCGGTGAGGCGGCCTTCGACGACATCGATTGCGCCTTTCCACATCAGGAGTGTGATCGCGCCAAAGATGAGCGCCATGACGATCGCGGTCATGAAGGCGCGCAGCCTTATGCGCTTTCTGGCGGTTGCAAATGTCGCTTCGACGCTGCCGCTGAAGCGATCGCCCTCGCGCGCTTCCTGACCGAAGGCCTGGACGATTCGCATCGCGCCCAGCGTTTCCGCTACGGTCGCGCCGACATCTGCGATCCGGTCCTGGCTGGCGCGCGATGCTGCTTGCAGCTTCCGCCCGATGAAAACGATGGGGATGACGATGACGGGGATGGCGATAAGCAAGCCGGTAGCAAGTTCTGGCGCAAGGGTGAAAAGATAGATCACCCCTCCGATGCCCATGACGATATTGCGCAGAGCGACGGAAACAGTCGTGCCAACAACCTGTTCGATAACTGCGGTGTCGCTGGTCATCCGGCTCGCGATTTCGGCGGGGCGGTTATGCTCGAAAAAAGCTGGGCTTTGCCGAAGCAGATTGCGGTTCACAGCAAGTCGGATGTCCGCGACGGTCCGCTCCCCAAGCCATGACACAAAATAGAAACGGAATGCGGTAGCGACTGCCATCACCGCCACAATCATCAACAGATATTCAAACCACCGTCCGATATCGTCGGGATTTCCGCCAGCTGCGAACCCCCTGTCAATAACCAGCCTGAACCCTGCCGGGATCGCCAGAGTGGCCAGCGCCGCAACCGTCAATGCAAGCAGTGCGAACAGGATCTGCTTGGGATAGGCCGAGGCGTGGTGCCAGACCATGCTAAGGTTGCCCAGCTTTTTCGATCCCGCCGCAGAAATAGCATTGCCGTTTGTTGTATCGGACGGTTGTGTTTCGGTCGCGGCGATATCGGTCATGCCGCCCGCCTAGCAGCGACCTGCGCTGCAAACAATTGTCGAGCAAACGGCCAACCCAAGTTTTTTATGGTGCAATGCAACATAGGCGCCTATGTAATGATTTGGGGGAGGCGCCCGATCGGGCTGCTGGTATTTTGGGGATGCGACGCATGCTGTACACAGGTTATGACATTCAACGCGGCTGGCTCGCCGGTGCAGGCTGGATTGCGCAGAAACAAGCCGACTGGCTCAACAATTTTACCGGGCCCTTCAACATGGGTGGTCTCGCCCCTATCGCCGCCTCAGCGCTCGATGTCTTTGCACATTCGGTTGAGGTGCGCGGGAAACCTGCCTTCGGCCTGGACTTTGTCGACATCGATGGCAAGCACCTCCCTGTCACGGAAGTGAACGAAGCACGCAAACCCTTCGGCCAGCTCAAGCATTTCACTTATGAAGGCAGCACCGACAAACCGAAACTGCTGATCTGCGCGCCGATGTCGGGGCATTTTGCGACGTTGCTGCGTGGCACGGTCGAGCGGATGTTGCCGGGCCATGATGTATACATTACCGACTGGAAAGATGCGCGCGATGTGCCGCTGACCGGCGGCGGTTTCGATCTTGAAACCTATATCGACTATCTGATCGAATGGCTGGAATATATCGGACCTGATAAAGGTGGAAGGGGCGCCCACATGCTTGCCGTCTGCCAGCCTTCGGTTCCCGCCTATGCCGCTGCGGCGGTCATGAGTGCGAAGCAGCATCCGCTGCGCCCGCGCACGCTGACCATGATGGGCGGGCCTATCGACACGCGTGAGGCCCCAACCGCGGTCAATGACCATGCTACACGGCGCCCGCATGACTGGTTCGTGCAGAATGTGATCGCGACCGTGCCGCCTTATTACAAAGGTTCGGGTCGCCGGGTTTATCCCGGTTTCCTGCAGCTTACCGGCTTCATGTCCATGAATCTGGGCAATCATATGATCAGCCACTGGTCGATGTTCCAGAACCTGGTCGAAGGCGACGGCGAAAGCGCCGACCGGCACAAGGAATTTTACGACGAATATCGTGCGGTGTGTGACATGACCGCCGAATTTTATCTGCAAACCGTCGACGTCGTCTTTCAGCGGCATTTACTGCCCAAGGGCGAGTTTAACTATCGTGGGAAGCTGGTCGATCCGGGCGCGATCAGCGATATTGCGATCCTCGCTATCGAAGGTGAGCGCGACGATATCAGTGGCCTGGGACAAACCAGGGCGGCGCTGAAGATTTCGACCGGGCTTCCGGACGCGATGAAGAAATATCATATGGCCCCCGAAGTCGGGCATTATGGCATCTTCAACGGCAGCAAATGGCGTGGGAAAATTGCGCCCGTGGTTGAGGACTGGATTGCCACGCATAGTTGAGGTTTCATGGCCTACGCCGTGAACCAGCGGACTAGCGATATCGCCACTATCAGCCAGAGGAGAAGGATCGCCGCCGCCCCCGCCCTGCTGACAGGGTGTTCTGCCATTTGGCTCGCGATAGCCAGATTGCGTTGATAGATCGCGGGCGGTACCAATCGAGCGAACGCCCAAATTCCCAGCGGAATGAGTATCGCGTCGTCGAGCAGGCCGATGACAGGAATGAAATCAGGAATGAGATCGATGGGCGATAGCGCATAGCCCGCAATCAGCATGCCAAAGACTCGAATTGGCAGGCCCAGCTCCGGATCGCGCGCGCACAGCCAGGTGGTGTGGCCATGTACGCGCAGATTATGGACTATATCCTTCAGAAATTTCATGTCATGGCACATAGATGGGGTTACGCATTTCCGCCACCGTCGAACGCTGGCCGGTCGCCGGACAGTTCATTATCGCGCGGGGGGCGAAAACTTATGTCGATGTAGTGGTCGTCGCCGCAAGCGACGGTACGCATGTGGGCATGGGTGAGGGTACGGCGATTTACTATCGCGGAGAAACCGCCGAGAAATGCCTGCGACAAGTGGAAGAGGTCATAAACGACCTGGAAGCTCTCGACGCCCGGTCGGCCCGTTTGCGTGCACAAATGGTGCTTGGGCCTGGCGCGGCGCGAAATGCGCTCGATTGCGCCTTGTGGAATTTGGAAGCGAATGCAGCGGGAATGCCCTTGTGGCAGCTGCTGGGAATGGACAAGCCAAAGCCGCTGCTGACGGCTTTCACGATTTCACTCGGCGACTGTGCCACGATGGAGGCGGATGCGGCCGAGGCTGCGTCGCGGGGCTATAGCCTGCTCAAGCTGAAACTGACCGGCGAGGGTGATCGCGATCGGGTTGCAACAGTGCGTGCCGGTGCTCCGGCAGCCCGGCTTATCGTCGATGCCAATGAAAGCTGGGGGAAGCTCGATATCACGGTAGAAGCTGCGGCGCTGCAGGCGATCGGGGTCGAGATGATCGAGCAACCTGTTCCTGAAGGGCAGGATCGAGTGCTGTGCCCTGGGCGTGCGCTTATGCCCATATTGGCGGACGAAAGCTGTCATAGCGCGGCGGATGTTGAACGGCTGACACCTTTCTATGATGGCGTGAACATCAAGCTCGACAAAGCCGGTGGTCTGACCGAAGCATTGAAGATTGCAGATGCAGCTGAGGCTGCGGGGATGAGAATAATGGTGGGCTGTATGCTATCAACCAGCTTGGGCGTCGCGCCCGCCTTCATCGTTGCCCAAAAAGCCGATTGGGTCGATCTCGACGGTCCGGCATTGCTGGCGCAGGACCGACCCGATGGCTTCCGCTTTGAGGGCGGAAAAATCATTCCAGCCGGTGCTCAGTTATAGCGACACCTCGGCGACCTTGTCTTTATAGTCTTCCTTGGGGTCGATTCCGAGCAACATCTTGACGCCTGCGACGATGCTCGACGCATCTATCCAAATTTCGGCATTTTCCGGTTCGAGACGGATAAGCGCGATTTTCGGGTCGTCCTTGCCTTCATACCAGGCGGCTACAAAGCGGTTCCATAACCGGTCGATGGTCGCGCGGTCCTGAGAAGTGCTGAGCGAGCCATGGACCGTGGCCCATACATCGTGACCCTTTGAAGTGAAATGTGCCATCGCCCGATCGCCATCGGAAATTTTCTGATAGAGGCCATTGTCGACCGACGTGAAAAACCAGATTGGGCCGCTGTACAGATTGCCATGGAAGCCCTCATCCTCAAGCTGCGCCGTCATCGGACGGGCATGGCCGTCCTCGCCCTCGGCCTTGCCGAGGAACATTGTCATGTCCGACTTGAGGGCTTTCCAGAATTTTTCCTTGATTTCGGTTTCGTTCGTCATTGGTCGTCTCCTTTGGGGTGCAAAGGAAACGACGCAATGGCGTGAGGGTTCCTCCTAGAAAATCTCGAACAATCCGGCCGCCCCCATGCCGCCGCCGACGCACATGGTGACCACAGCATATTTGGCGCCCCGACGCTTGCCTTCGATCAGCGCGTGGCCGGTGCAGCGCGCGCCGGTCATGCCGTAAGGGTGGCCAATCGAGATCGAGCCGCCATTGACGTTGAGCAGCTCGTTCGGAATGCCTAGCTTGTCACGACAGTACAGCACCTGCACGGCGAAGGCTTCATTGAGTTCCCACAAGCCGATATCGTCGACTTTCAGCCCGAAACGCTGGAGAAGCTTGGGAATGGCGAATACCGGACCGATGCCCATTTCGTCAGGTTCAGTGCCCGCAACCGCCATGCCGACATAGCGACCGAGCGGGTTGAGGCCCTTCTTCTCGGCGACTTTGGCTTCCATCAGGATCGATGCCGACGAACCGTCGGACAGTTGGCTGGCATTGCCTGCGGTGATCGTCATATCCGGACCCAGCACTGGCTGGAGCGATTTAAGCCCTTCAAGCGTCGTGTCGGCGCGATTGCCTTCGTCCTTGGCGATGGTTACTTCTTTTTGAGTAACCTCGCCGGTTTCCTTGTTGGTCACATTCATGGTGGTTGTGACCGGAACGATCTCGGCATCGAAATATCCGGCTGCCTGCGCGGCCGCGGTACGTTGTTGCGACTGCAGCGCATATTCATCCATCACATCGCGGCTGATATTGTACCGTTTGGCGACGACTTCGGCGGTTTGCAGCATGGGCATGTAAATTGCATTATGCATGTCGACCAGTTCACGGTCGGGCTGAACGCGCATTTCCTTGGTCTGAACCAGCGAAATCGACTCCTGCCCGCCAGCCGCCATGATATCGACATTGTCGACGATAATCTGCTTGGCAGCTGTGGCGATGGTCATCAGGCCAGAGGAGCATTGACGATCCATCGTCATGCCAGAAGTGGTGACCGGCAGGCCCGCGCGCAGCGCAACCTGACGCGCGAGATTGCCCGCCTGCGTGCCCTGTTGAAGCGCAGAGCCCCACAGCACGTCATCGACCTCCCCGCCATCGATCCCGGCGCGCTCGACGGCCGCCTTCAGCGAATAGCTACCCAATGTCGGGCCAAGGGTCGCGTTGAACCCACCGCGATAGGCTTTGCCGATAGCGGTGCGGGCTGTTGAAACAATGACTGCGTCACGCATGGGAGTGGTTCCTTATTCAGTCTTTCCCTCCCGTGAGCGGGAGGGGTCAGGGATGGGGCTCGCCTTCAGGCGAGCTTATGCCGGAGAGAGCCAAGGCCCCCGCCCGATCCCTCCCGCTGGCGGAAGGGGAGAATATTCAAACAAAAAACTGGCTGATCCATTCGGCTTGCAGCGCGGGTTTGTCCTCGCCTTCGATTTCGACAGTGAATTCGAGCGTCTGCTGCCACTGTCCGGGGCGCTTCTCAGCGAGTTCCAGCAGCTTGAAATGTCCACGCACGCGCTTGCCGGCGCGTACCGGCGCCAGAAAACGCGTCTTGTTGCCACCATAGTTGACGCCCATCTTCACACCTTCAACCCGGGGCATGTCCGATTTGGCGGTCATCACCGGGAACAGCGAAAGGGTTAGAAAACCATGCGCGATGGTGCCGCCAAAAGGGGTCATCTTCGCCATCTCTTCGTTGACATGGATGAACTGGTGGTCCCCGGTCGCGTCAGCGAATTTGTTGATCATGTCCTGATCGACCAAGATCCATTCCGACGTGCCGAGATTTTCACCGACTTTGGTGGCCAGTTCGGACGGGGTAATGCTGCTGGCTGTTGTGGCCATGGGGGCTATCCTCCTGCGGTCTGTTTTGCCGCATCGTGGCCCGATTGGTCGCGTATTACAAGCCCCACGCTTTTGCCGTTACGGCATACTGGACTCGCAGAAAAACGTCAAAAACCGAATCAGCTTTTTGTGTTGTCCTTCGGAGTCCGAATAGGGGTGGCATATGGCATTATCAATGTGCCGTCGGGCGCTGCTGTATAGGTCGTCTGCGTCGGATAGGCGAGTTCGATGCCTTCGGCGGCGAAGCGTTCCAATATCGCGATGCCGATATTGTGGCGAACCTTGAACATGACTTCGATATCTTCACTGGGGACGTCAAAGACCAGCTGGAAATCTATCGAGCTTGCGGCAAAAGCAGTAAAGCCGGAGCGGATGAATTCGCCTTCATGTTCCTCCACAATCTCACGCAGTATATCAGGCACGCGTCGTGCCAGTTCTGGCGGTGTGTGATATACCAGGCTGAGCAGGAAGTTCACCCGGCGATAAACGGTCAGCGTGTTGTTGGTAATTTCCTTTTCCAGCAACTTGCTGTTGGAAATAATCTTTTCTTCACCCGTGAGTGCGCGCAGACGTGTGCTTTTCATCCCGATTTTCTCGACCCGCGCGGTCGTGGTATCGTAAGTTACGGTGTCTCCTCGCCGAAACGGCTTGTCGAAGATGATCGAGATCGCGGCGAACAGGTCGGAAAAAATACCCTGAGCAGCCAGGCCGATGGCAATACCACCGACGCCCAGACCGGCAATCAACCCGGTAACGTTGACGCCAAGATTGTCGAGGATGACAATCGCAGCAATGGCAAAGACGGCAAAGCTGACGAGCAAGCGGATGAGTACCATCGCGCTTTGCAACGTGTCATGCTCATGTTGTCCCTCACCCGCGCGCCTTTCTATCAGGCCCAGCACGATTTCGCGAAGCCAGATGGCGACCTGAAATACGACCGCGATCGTGAAAAACACGTCGATCGTTCGCGCGAGCATTTCGGGTGCATTGGCATAGCGGTTGACGAGTTCGACCGCGACCATGATCCGGAAGAATTTGCTCGTTCGCGCCAAGGTACGCGCGATGATCGATTTCAGCTCTGCACGATGCTCACTCTCGCGCGCAATTCTAGCTGCTATCCGCTTCAACCAGCTAAGGAGGAGAAAAACGAGGATGGCTGCGACGACCGCAACACCGAGTTCCAGTGCATTGCCCTGAACCCATGAAGCAGTGGTTTCCCAGTAACTCTGGATACGTGGGCCGATGGCCTCGATTTCTACAGGAGGGATGGCAGGTGCTTCTTTGACAGTCATGAGCTGGCTGTAAGGAGGATATTCGGTCGATACAACTGTTCAGGCTTTGGCTGGTTCCACCGCGAGCATCGGTGCCTCAGGCGGATATTTCTGCCTGACGCATCCGCTGACTTTTGATCGGGCGCCACGCCGCTTCCCGCCGGCGACGGGCAAGATATGTGTCGAGGCTGATCTGAAGTGCAATCAGCATGTAGAAAAATGTCTGGAAGGCGATGCCCACAAACAGCGATCCGACGAGATAGACGATCTGGCTATTCTGTAGCGCGGTCGCCAGTGGCGCCACCCATGCCTCGTCCGGACGGTCGCGTTTGCGATACAGACGGGTAATGACCTCCATGCGCCACACCCCTCCCAAATGAATGATCAGCCACATGATCAGCCCAGGGAAACCCTGCTCGCCAAGCATCTCGAAATAACTGGAATGGAATGCGCGGCCTTGGTCGACAACTTCCTTGACCGCCGGCGCATCCACCGGCGCCGACTCGTCCGGATTTTCCTTTTGCGCCATGTCATAGCGGATGCGGTTCTGCCGATAGACATCGAAGCCGCCGCCCATGGGGTGTTCTTTTACATATTCCCAGGTCCAGGCCCAGACAGCGATACGGGTCGACGCAGATTCGTCGGCCTTATAGTTTTTGATGGTATCCGCGCGGTCGGTGAAGCTTGAGGGCAGGAACGGGATTGCCGCAACAGCGACAAGCGCAACCGCACTTAAATATAGCATCCGGTATCGCGCATAGCGGAGCAGCAGAATACCCAGCACCGCAATACAGACAATGCCCGTGCGTGCCTGGGTGCCGACGGGGATCAACAGGCAGGCAAAAATGAGCGCCGCCGCATAGAGCCGCACTTTCCAGTCAGGCTTGAACACCGTGCCATGTTTCGCCAACCAGAGGATGAGCGGAATGATTGTGATCGCGACGCATGAAATGATGCTGCCTTCGAACAGGCCGCTATTGTCGTCGATCAGGATCACCAGCGAACCATAGCCGCCGCCGCCCGCCGCGGTTTTTATGCCGCCCGTCACAATCAAGGCGGACGCGCATAACGCCATCGTCAGGATCGTGGCCTCGATCCGCAATTTCGTTCGCAGCGTCAGGGGAAGAAAAGAAGCGAAAACCAGCGCTTTCCAGACCCAGTTCCACTTTTCCAGGGCTGCAACGGGTTCGGCGGCAACGGTCGTCGTATAGCCGCAATAGCCGAGCAGCAGGATGAGCAGAAACCAGCGCGGCGAAACCCGAACGTCTTTCTTGTCATCGCCGATCATGAACCCGAGAAAGGCCAGCGCGAACAATATCAGCGACAGCGGCACCGAATTCAGGAGGAAATAGCTCAGCCGCTGCGGCGAGACGATGTCGACATAGGCGTAGACGAGCGTGAAAAGGAACGGGCGCTTGAACGCCATCAGCATTATTAGCGCGATATAGCCGACGAAAATCAGGTCACGCATCGGGCGCAATCTGCTTTTTGACGACTTGCGGGCGATGCTGGCGACCGAAGCCCTCAGGCTCGGTGTCCGGAACAGGCGGTTCCTCGACATCCAGGTCAGGGCGGTTCATGAGATGCCACAAGGCCAATGCGAGCAGGGCGTGGCTCAATAATATCGAAAAATTGTCGATCACTGCCCGACCTCTCTTGTCTGCCGGGTTGTATATGAGGCGCGGGTTGACGTCACGTTAATCGTTTTGTGGCACGGATTTGGCCATGCCGCGCATTCTTCACGTTCTCGACCACAGCCTGCCGCTGCACAGCGGATATACCTTCCGCACCCGCGCCATTCTGAAGGCGCAGAAGGCGGCAGGGTGGGATGTTGCGGGAATTACCGGTGTGCGCCAATATCAGCATGGGCTGGTGCCAGGTGCTCCCAGCCAAATTGTCGACGGCCTGACCTTCCACCGCACACTGGCCGAAGCCAACGGCCCGACTCCCCTACGCGAATGGCGGGAGGTGTCGCTGCTGGCCGATGCGATCATTGCGCTTCATGACGAGTGGCCATTCGATCTGCTCCATGCCCATTCGCCTGCCCTGAACGGACTGGCGGCTGTGCGTGCTTCGCAGCACCTGGCTGTGCCTTTGGTCTACGAAATCCGCGCCTTCTGGGAGGACGCGGCGGTCGGCAACGGCAATAGTAGCGAGGGGTCCGCCCGATACCGTTTGACCCGGGCACTCGAAAATCATGTGGTGCGCCATTCCGATCATGTCGCGGTGATTTGCGAAGGGCTGAAACGCGACTTGATCGCACGTGGGGTCGCTCCAGCAAAGATAGTCGTGTCGCCCAATGGCGTCGATCTGGATCTTTTCGGGTCGCCGCCGCCAGCGGATGAGGCGCTCGCCGAAAAGCGCCGTCCAGTGGCGCATCAGCCGATCATAGGCGGCATAATATCGGGCGAGTTCGTCGAAGTCATAGCTGAAGGGATAGGCGGCACCGAACAGCGTGCGGAACATGGCGAAGCAGGAATCGACCGGATCGCGCCGGACCCACACGATCGGGGTGCGCGGAAAGGCGCGAAGGATGGCGCCGACATATAGATAGTTGAATGGGAGCTTTTCGATGATCGGGCCCGGATGCTCGTCTCCGCCGGCCAGATAGTCATATTCGCTGGCGACCGCAGCGAAGTCTGCGTTGGCCGCACGCGCGAACACGTCGCCTCCCGTCATGGGCGCGTGGCGGAGCAAGGCCGACGAGAAGTTATTCGTTTCATTGTTCGAACGAACGCCCGGCAGTCCGCCCAAGATGCGTTCGGTGAGCGTCGTTCCCGAACGCGGCAAGCCGATGATGAAGATATGCCGGTCCGTCGCCTTCTGCGGGGGAGGCGTCGGAGCGGACCCGAACGCTGCGGCGATGCGCCGCATTTTGTCCTCGTCCATGGCAACATCATAGCGGAGACTGTGCCTTCGGGCAGCGGCGCCGCGCGCGAAAGCCGCGAAGGCCTCATCGAACCGGCCAAGCTCGTGCAACTCCTTCCCAAGGGCGTAGGAAAGGAACATCGTATCGGAAGCGTGGGGATCGCGCGCGATGCGCGCCCGCAAGTCCTCGACATTGTTTTGCTCGGGAGTGGCGCGCGCGAGTTCGGATCGCAGCAGGATCGCGGGCCGCATCCGCGGATCGATTGCGATCGCGCGCTCGCACATTTCGAGTGCGTGCGACAAGCGGCCAAGGCTGCGCTCGCTCGTGGCGTAATTATACAAGAGCTGGGCGTCGTCCGGCTGCAACTCCGTCGCGCGCCGATACAGCTGGTTGGAAAGCGCATGACGGTCGAGTTGCAACGCGAAGAATGCGAGCGCGTCATGCGCGTCGGCCGCCTCGGGGCCGGTCGCGATCGCGGCCTCGAGCACTTCTATGGCGTCCTTGCGCCGACCGAGCGCGATCAGCGCCTCGAGATAGAGGGCGTGCGCCGCTCCGAAGGACGTCGCACCGCTCGTCCATGACCGGAGATGGGGCAGGGCGACAGCCGCCCGGCCGCTCCTGACGAGACGGGCGGCTTCATCCAGTTCCTGTTTCGAAGGCGCCATGCTGCAGAGTTCCCGGATTGCCGGACTTGGATCCCGATCCGGATCGTGTCGATGGCAGATGCTGGTCGCCTTGCCTATCGAGGCCTGCAAATAATTCAATTAAAATCGG
>JACVCM010000097.1 GCA_016742125.1 Sphingomonadaceae bacterium
TGCCGGGGCAGGGTCAATATCGCGAGATATCGAGCTGCTCCAATATCGGCGACTGGCAGGCGCGGCGGATGAATGCACGGTATAGACCCAGCGAAGGCAAAGGAACGGTTTTCGTGCACACGCTCAATGGTTCGGGTTTGGCGGTCGGACGCACTCTGGTGGCAGTGCTGGAAAACTACCAACAGGCCGACGGTTCGGTCACCGTGCCCGACATATTGGTACCTTATATGGGTGGCATCACCAAATTGGAGCCGATGTGATGACCGTCAAATTCTGTTCGTGTCGAGCGAAGACGAAACGCCTATGGGTCGGGCGTGCTTCATGGGTATCTCGTCTCTGCCCAAGGCCAACCAAAATTACGCAGGGGTGGCTTTGGTGAGAATTCTCCTCACCAATGACGATGGCGTCCACGCTCCGGGCCTTAAAGTTCTGGAGAAAATTGCCCGCGCAATTAGCAACGACATATGGATTGTCGCACCTGCCGAAGAAAACTCTGGCGCGGGCCATTCGCTTACCCTCACCAGGCCCGTCCGTATCCGCCAGCATGGTGAGAAGCATTTTTCGGTCGCAGGAACGCCCACCGATTCGGTGATGATGGCGCTTGGCGTCATCTTGAAGGATGCGAAACCCGACCTCATCCTTTCAGGCGTTAATCGAGGTGCGAATCTGGGCGACGATATCACCTATTCAGGTACAGTTTCGGCGGCGATGGAGGGCGCGCTTGCCGGGGTGCGCTCGATTGCCATGAGTCAGGTCTACAGCAAGGAAGGTATGGCGGACGCTGTGCCTTTTTCGGCCGCTGAGGCGTGGGGGGAACGGACTTTGCGCCCATTGCTGGATATGCCTTTTACGCCTCGGACGCTGGTAAATATCAATTTCCCGCCCTTGCTGCCGCAAGATGTCAAGGGCATCAAGGTCGCGCGGCAGGGATTTCACGATTACAGCCGTGGATCGATCGTCAAGGGTACAGACCCGCGCGGTTATGATTATTACTGGTTCGGCCTGCACGGCATGGTGCACACGTCGGGCCATGACACCGACCTGGAAATCATCGACGATGGCTATATTTCGGTAACACCGTTGCAACTTGATTTGACCCATCAGGAATCATTGGTGGCACTGCACGCTGCATATCGCGACAAGGAAATGTGAGCGAAACGGACGAACCCTATCGCTTTCGCGCATCGCTGCGCCGGGCAAGCAAATTGCCGGTCTGGGCAGACGTTCTGTTGCGCCTGTCGCTCGCATTTTTCCTTATTTTTGTTGTCATCATAATTCATTGGTTCGACCGCGCTGGTTTGAAAGACAACCACGACGGAGTGATCAGCTTTCTCGACGTCGTTTATTTTACGATGATTTCCGTCACTACAACCGGCTTTGGCGACATTGCGCCGATCTCTGACCGGTCGCGCTTTATCGAGGCGGTTATTGTCACACCGGTTCGTATCGCGGTCATCTTCATTTTTGTGGGTACGGCTTATAATTTTGTCATCAAACGCAGCTGGGAAAAATGGCGCATGAAAAGGATACAGGAGAACCTTACCGGGCATATCGTGGCGCTGGGGTTCGGGACCAGCGGGTCTGAAGCGGTACATGAATTGATCGAACGCGGAACCGATCCCAAAACCATAGTCGTCGTGGATTGCGATCAGGAACGGCTAACCGTTGCAGAGGAACTTGGATGCAATGTCCTGTGTGGCGATGCGACCCGAGACGACACGCTGAACGATGTACGTATTACGCAAGCGTGTTCGGTCATCATTTCGGCGGGGCGGGACGACACGTCCATCCTGATGGTGCTCACAGTACGGCACCTGGCGCCCCACGTCCCGATCAGTGTGGTCGTGCGCGCTGGCGATAACGAGCTGCTGGCGCGCCAGGCTGGCGCCACGACGGTTATCAATCCGGTCAGCTTTACCGGCCTGCTGCTCGCCAGCTCCTGCCATGGCCAGCATATTGCCGAATATCTGGCAGATCTGGCATCGGTCAGCGGCAGAGTGATGATGCAGGAGCGTCCCGTCAAACCCGACGAGGTCGGCAGTCGCCTACGCGACCTCGACGATGGCATGGGTGTTCGGCTATATCGCCAGGGGACGGCATTTGGCTTCTGGGAAACTGAAGCGCAGTCGTTGCAGGCGGGCGATATTTTGGTGCAGATCGTACCAGTTGGGACTGGCTAGACTCCGAGTAAAACGAACACCGTTCCCATTGCGGCGTAAAATAGGATCCAATAGCCTGCGTCAATGGCGAACAACCTGCCCGATTTGCGTGAGAACAAGTAATTTGTGCCGATAGCCGGAACGATAAAACCGAGCGCTACCCCAGTTGAAATCATCATCGTAGTTCGTGCTGTTGTCCCGAAATGCGCGAGCAGATGCCCGAGAAAAACCGCCGAGAGCACAGAGAAAGCGAATGTAAGTCCGTAAATCTTGAGCATATTGGCGTTTTTCAGGCTTTCCTCGGTAAAGCCGTGCTCTGCCATCCATGCCTTGCCGAAAAGCGGACCATACCATATTCCGCCGACCAGAAATCCGGCCGCTGCGGCGACGAAAATTGCCAGTAAATTTGCATTTGCCATGATTGTTTCCCTCCCAAACAAGGGGTTCATCATGCGCCTGTTCGCCGCCCGTGACAAGCGCGCCGAAACCCGCTATGCGCGCCGCCATCATGGCAACCCAAATCAAAGCAGCGCCCAAGGTGGGCATGGTCTCGCTCGGCTGTCCCAAGGCGTTGGTCGACAGCGAACGTATCCTGACCAAGTTGCGCGCGGACGGCTATGGCCTGTCGCCGGACTATGCAGGTGCGGATGTGGTGCTGGTCAACACCTGCGGTTTTCTGGATTCCGCGAAAGAGGAAAGTCTGGAGGCGATCGGCGAGGCAATCGCCGAAAATGGCCGGGTGATCGTTACGGGTTGCATGGGCAATGAGGCGGAGGTTATCCGCGCCCGCTTTCCCGATGTTCTCGCGATTACCGGTGCACACCAGTATGAGGATGTAGTCCAAGCGGTGCATGAGGCGGCCCCGCCTGCGCGGGGCGCATTTGTGGACTTGGTTCCCGAAGGCGGCCTGAAACTAACGCCGCGCCATTACAGCTATCTAAAGATTTCGGAGGGCTGCAACCATAGCTGCGCCTTTTGCATCATCCCGTCGCTCCGCGGCAAACTTGCCAGCCGCCGGATCGATGCCGTTTTGCGTGAGGCGGAGAAGCTGGTGGCTGCGGGCACGAAAGAGTTGCTGGTTATATCTCAGGACACGTCGGCCTATGGTGTCGATATCCGGCACCAGAGTCAGAAATGGAAGGGCTACGAAGTTCGCGCGCATATGACTGACTTGGCGCGCGAATTGGGACAACTGCGCACTAGTGAAGGCATCGCCCCATGGGTGCGACTGCATTATGTATATCCATATCCGCATGTCGACGATGTGATTCCTTTGATGGCGGAAGGGCTACTGACGCCATATCTCGACATACCCTTCCAGCATGCTGCGCCGAATGTCCTAAAGGCAATGAAGCGCCCGGCGAACGAAGCCAAGGTGCTGGAGCGCATCCGCAAATGGCGGAGCATCGCTCCCGACATTGCCATCCGCTCCAGTTTTGTGGTGGGTTTTCCCGGCGAGACCGAAGCCGATTTCGAATATCTGCTCGATTGGCTGGACGAGGCACAACTGGACCGAGTCGGGGCATTCCGTTTCGAACCGGTTGAAGGCGCGCAGGCCAATGCGCTGCCCGACCCAGTTCCCGAAGAAATCAAGGAAGTACGGTTCCAGCGCATCATGGCCAAAACCGCGGCGATCAGCGCGGCCAAGCTCGCTGCAAAGGTTGGTCGCACGTTGCCGGTCATCATCGATGAAATCGGTGAGGCGGACGAGGATGGCAGTATCGGTGCGACCGGACGGTCGCAGGCCGACGCACCGGAAATCGATGGGCATGTATATCTTCGCGACGTTGCGCCAGTTCTGAAATCGGGTGATATTGTTACTGTGGAAATCGAGGATGCCGACGAGCATGATTTATTCGGGGTAATCGCGGCTTAACCGCTTCATCTGCTTGCCGC
Source organism: Sphingomonadaceae bacterium (assembly GCA_016742125.1). Lineage (GTDB taxonomy): Bacteria > Pseudomonadota > Alphaproteobacteria > Sphingomonadales > Sphingomonadaceae > Sphingorhabdus_B. The sequence goes on from JACVCM010000097.1 coordinate 4,056, forward strand.
ATAAATACTTCTGCGATAATTCGGCGGAAATCAGTTCAGCCGAAAGACCCTCATGTCCGACGATAACCCGCTCCCCACCGGCTACCAGCTTTCGGCGCTCGACCCGACCTATCGCGAAACGCCCTGGGTGCCGCTCGACCGATTACGCGCGGCGGATCCCGTGCATCATGACCAGCAGCTCGGCCGATATTTCCTGACCCGTGGAACGGAAGTGTCGGAGCTTATCAAGAACCGCGATCTGAACGCCGACCCTCGAAAAGCCAATGACGGCAGTTTCTCGAAGACACTGTACGGTAACAATAGCAAGGAACTCTCCATCCTGATGCTCGACGATCCCGAGCACAAAAGGCAGCGTACTCTTGTGTTGCAGGCGTTCAACAAGCGATCGGTGGACGCTCTGCTGCCGCGGATCGAGGAAATTGCGCGAGGTCTTGCCGACGATATCGATGCGACGGAAGGTGAGTTCGACTTTGTGCAGCTTTTTGGTTCACCCCTGCCTACCACGGTGATGGCCGAGTTACTGGGCATTGACCCTGCCGATCGCAAGGATTTTCGGCGCTGGTCATTGGGCTGCATGCAGGCGCTCAATCCGTTCCGCACACCGGAGCAAACTGCGTTATATGAAGAATCAACCATCGTGCTTGCCGATTATCTGGCGCGTGAGGTCGATATCCGTCGCAGCAAGCCGCGCGACGACTTGATCACGCGACTGGCACTGGCAGAGGAGGAAGGCGATACGCTTACGACCCAAGATATTGTGCTGCTGATCCGGTTGCTGTTGATTGCAGGCAATTCGACGACCACCGATATGCTGGGTGCAGGGGTCGTGCAGTTGCTCAAAAATCCCGAACAGCTTGCCAAGTTTGTCGCCCGTCCGGACCTGCATGACAATGCCATGGATGAAATACTGCGGGTCGAGCCCCCGGTGACCCAGGTTCTCCGCAGCGCGCATCAGGACATGCAGATCGCGGACAAGGCGGTGAAGCAGGGCGATACCATACACATGTCGCTATTCGGGGTGCATTTCGACCCGGAGGTCAACCCCGACCCTCTGAAATTCGATATTGAGCGTACCAATATCCAGCATTTCGCCTTTGGCGGAGGTGCGCATTACTGCTTGGGTGCCGGCCTAGGTAAGGCACAGGCAAAGATCGCATTGCCTATGCTGTTCGAACGGTTCCCGAACCTGGCCTTCGCCCCTGGTCGCGAGACCAAACATAAAATTGCACCTGCGTTCAACGGCTACGGTGAAATCTGGTTGGTGAAGTGACGGCTGGGGAGATTTTGTCAGGCAAAGCAAGCGACTGATGCTTCAGCAATGACCACCGAGTCAGCCTTTGTCGAACTGATGCGAAACATCGCGATCGATCCTTCGGCGCGTGGTCTGCTCGATGACACGGCGGTTATCGATTTCGGCGATCAATCGCTCGTTCTAACCCATGACATGATGGCGGAGGGTGTGCACTGGCGTTCAAATGCCGACCCTGCCGATGTTGCCTGGAAGCTTGTGGCTTCAAACCTGTCGGATCTGGCCGCAAAGGGCGCCCGTCCGTTGGGAGTGCTTCTTGGCTTCATGCTGGGTGAAGATGAATGGGACCGGAAGTTTTCCAAAGGATTGAAGGAGATTCTCGACCGTTACGGCGTTTCATTGTTGGGTGGTGACACCGTTTCCAATCGCGGCGACAAGCGCGCTCTGGGCCTGACTGCCATTGGCATGGCGACGCACCGACCGGTGCCTTCCCGCGATGGTGCGCAGATTGGGGATTCCGTATATGTGACTGGAACATTGGGCGATGCACTCGCAGGGTTTGAACTGATCGATGCCGGTTTTGACGAGGTCGGGTCATTGGCGAGTGCATACAATCGTCCGGTGCCGCGACTTGCAGAGGGGCAGGCACTCGCGCCGATTGTCCACGCGATGATGGACATTTCGGACGGGCTGTTGATCGATGTCGAGCGGATGGCGCGGGCCAGCCGGGTGGGTGTTACTATCGACCTTTCTGCAATTCCGCTGTCGCCGCTTTATGTCAGTTATCGTACCAATTCGCAGGAAAGCAGGCTGCAGGCCGCAAGTTGGGGCGACGATTACGAGCTTCTGTTTGCAGCACGGGATGCGACACTGCCCGTGCCTGTGACCTGCGTCGGCAAGTTTACTGACGGCGCAGGGCTGACCCTCACCGATGGCGAAAAGCAAATCCCGCTTCCGCCATCGCTCGGTTATCAACATCATTAGAGCCGCCCGCAAGGCCGCTTTTATGGGTTGCGCTTGGCTGCAAAGCCGCCCTATAGCGACCGCGCTTGCACCTGGATTAATGAGGAGTTGGGGGCGGGTGCCTATCGGGCTTTATCAAGCAAATAAAAGTGGGGAAGGGACATCATGTCTTTGACTATAATCGCAATTTTATGCGGGTTGCTAGCTGTCGTATACGGCTTTGTGACCAGCCGCCAGGTGCTGGGTGCATCGGCAGGCAACGAAAAAATGCAGGAAATCGCCGCCGCTATTCAGGAAGGCGCACAAGCCTATCTGGGCCGCCAGTATCGCACCATTGCAATTGTGGGCCTGGTCGTCGCGGTTCTCGTATTCGTATTTCTGAAGCTTATTCCAACGATCGGCTTCGTCATTGGCGCGGTACTGTCTGGCGTTGCCGGTTATATCGGCATGAACATTTCGGTTCGCTCGAACGTCCGTACTGCGGCGGCAGCGCAGACCGGTTTGCAGGCCGGCCTGACCATGGCGTTTCGCGCTGGTGCGATCACCGGGATGCTCGTTGCCGGCCTTGCTTTGCTCGCGATTGCCGTGTTCTTCTGGTACCTGACCGAAGTCGCGATGCTGGCACCGAACAGCCGCGAAGTTGTCGATGCGCTCGTGGCTCTGGCCTTCGGCGCGTCACTGATTTCGATCTTCGCGCGTCTGGGCGGTGGTATATTCACCAAGGCTGCAGACGTTGGCGCTGACCTGGTCGGTAAGGTCGAGGCGGGAATTCCCGAGGACGATCCACGCAACCCGGCGGTTATTGCAGATAACGTTGGCGACAATGTCGGCGATTGTGCCGGTATGGCCGCAGACCTGTTCGAAACCTATGTCGTTACCGTCGGTGCGACGATGGTTCTCATCGCGCTACTCGTTAAAGGCGTAACCGACAGCGCGTTGTTCATGAATCTCATGAGCCTGCCGCTTCTGATCGGGGGCGTTTGTGTCGTGACCTCGATCATCGGCACCTATTTTGTACGTCTGGGTTCGTCGAACAATGTGATGGGCGCGATGTACAAGGGCTTCCTTGTCACTGCAATCCTGTCGGTTCCGGCTATATGGTTCGCGATCAACATCGCTCTTGGCGGCATGGAAAATGACGTTGGCGGCTTTACCGGCCGCACGCTGTTCTATTGCTCGCTGCTTGGCCTGATCGTGACAGGCGTCATCATCTGGATTACCGAATATTATACCGGCACCAACTATCGCCCCGTCCGTTCTATCGCGAAAGCGTCCGAAACCGGCCACGGCACTAACGTCATTCAGGGGCTGGCAATCAGCCTTGAATCGACTGCTATGCCCACCATCGTCATCTGCGCCGGTATTGTCATTGCTTTCCAGCTTGCTGGTGTGATCGGTATTGCCTTTGCAGCGACCGCGATGCTGGCGCTGGCGGGCATGGTCGTGGCATTGGACGCTTATGGTCCAGTGACCGACAATGCGGGCGGTATCGCTGAAATGGCGGGGCTCGATGACTCGGTTCGTGAAAAGACCGACTTGTTGGATGCTGTAGGCAACACTACCAAAGCGGTAACCAAGGGCTATGCCATCGGTTCGGCGGGTCTTGCTGCTCTGGTTCTTTTTGCGGCCTACACGACCGACCTGCGTGAGTTCTTCCCTGAGCTCGAGGTCAATTTCAGCCTTGAAAATCCCTATGTCATCGTCGGGCTGCTGCTCGGCGCGCTTCTGCCGTACCTGTTCGGTGCGATGGGCATGACGGCTGTTGGCCGCGCGGCTGGCGAAGTGGTAAAGGACGTGCGCGACCAGTTCGCTAACGATCCGGGCATTATGACCTTCAAGTCGAAGCCGAACTATGCCCGTACCGTCGACCTCGTCACCAAGGCAGCGATCAAGGAGATGATCATCCCCTCGCTGCTCCCCGTGCTGACACCGATTGCGGTCTATTTCATCATTACCGCGGTGGCAGGGCAGGCAGAGGGCTTTGCGGCGCTCGGCGCGCTTCTGCTGGGTGTGATTGTCGGCGGTCTGTTCGTTGCCATCTCGATGACCTCGGGCGGCGGCGCATGGGACAATGCCAAGAAGTATATCGAAGACGGCAATCATGGTGGCAAGGGTTCGGAGGCTCACAAAGCAGCTGTGACCGGCGACACCGTGGGCGATCCGTATAAGGACACCGCGGGACCGGCGGTCAATCCGATGATCAAGATCACGAACATCGTGGCCTTGCTTCTACTCGCCGCGCTGGCGCATGGCGGGATGTAGATTTCACGCCTAACTGATTTAGGAAACCCCGCCGGAAGCAGTTCCGGCGGGGTTTTTCTTTGCTTTATTAGCAATTTCTTTGCCGCTTTGCGTTAGTTGGGCGCTGTTTGACAGACGTGCAAAGGGGCAAAGTGGCGACGCAGGCAGTTGATACCGCCTATGCGGATAACATGTGCCACCAGCTTTCGGGTTGGCGGGCGATGATTGATGCGCGTTTTGTCCATGCTTGGAAAGACCTTGCCGCGCATGCCGCCGAACCCAACGCTTTTGTCGAAAGCTGGTTTTTGCGACCGGCATTGGAGCAGTTCGAACCCGAAGGGTGCGCGCAACTGTTTACGCTATGGGATGACGAATGCCTGTGCGGACTGATGCCCGTTGCGGCACGGCCGCGCTACGGCCGCTGGCCGATGCCGCATGTGCAGAACTGGCTGCACCATAATGCTTTCCTTGGCACGCCGCTTGTGCGCGCCGGTTATGAATATCGCTTCTGGCAGGCTTATTTTGAGCGGATGGATAGCTATCCGGGGCAGGCGCTGTTTGCCCATCTTAACGGACTTACGCTTGGCGGCGCGCTCGCCAATGCGCTTGAGCAGGTCTGTCATTCCCAGAAGCGTCGCTGTGGCCTTGTGCATCGTTCCGAGCGAGCCTTTCTGGAACGCGGTCTTTCGCCAGATGCTTATTTCGAGGCTGCGGTCCGGGGCAAGAAGCGCAAGGAGTTACGGCGGCAGAAGAACAGGCTCTCGGAAGAGGGTGCGCTGGCCTTTGCGCGCGATTGCGGTACCAATGGGCTGACCGAATGGACGCACGAGTTTCTGGCGCTTGAGCAGCGAGGTTGGAAAGGTGGCAACCGTTCTGCGTTCGCGACAGCTGACGGGACCCGGACACTGTTTTCGGAGTGGCCCTCGGGTGCTGCCGCTGCCGGAAAGCTTGAACGGCTGGACCTCAGATTAAATGGCAGGCCGCTTGCCATGCTGGTTAACTTCCTCTGCCCGCCCGGCAGCTTCTCTTTCAAGACGGCGTTCGACGAAGACTATGCGCGTTTCTCGCCGGGGGTACTTTTGCAAATCGAAAACCTCGGCCTGCTTGATCGCACCGACATCGCCTGGTGCGATAGCTGTGCCGCCGAGGGGCACCCCATGATCGATAGTCTGTGGATGGGGAGGCGCGCCGTTGGTCGATACTCCGTGGCCATCGGTGGTTCGGGTCGCCGTGTCATCTTCGGTGCCTTTTTGGCGGCGGAACTTGCCAAGAGCGCTCCACGCGCCAACGAACACCCATTTCATGCAGGAGAGGGGGAATGACCGCGATTTTCGATTCGGCCACGCGGCAGATGTTTGCTGGCAACTATCCCGAAACGCCGCATAAGCTGCTGCATAATTTGCGCGATCATCCTTTGCTGACCATCGATGCGCTTGCGCGGCTTGGGGAGGCGCTGCCCGAAGCATCGGTCGAATATAACAAGGGCGACCTGCCAGTCGGAATCGATCCTGCGCTCGTGCCTGCCAACGGCCTGAGCATTGGCGATACCATCCGGATGGTTGAAACGAACGGCTCTTGGGCAGTGTTGAAAAATATCGAGCAGGTCCCGGCATATTGCGTATTGCTGATGGGGCTGCTCACCGAACTCAAACCGCATATAGAGGAAAAGACCGGGCGGATGCTGAAGCCACAGGGCTTTATCTTCGTCTCAAGCCCTAATGCCGTCACGCCCTATCATTTCGACCCTGAACACAACATCCTATTGCAATTGCGCGGGACGAAGGTGATGACGCAGTTTCCAGCTGGCGATAGTCGCTATGCGCCTGATGAAACGCATGAAGGCTATCATGTCGGTGGCCATCGCAACCTTGTTTGGCGCGATGAACTGGCAGGGGGCGGGACAGAATGGCCGCTCATGCCGGGTGAGGCACTTTTCGTGCCGGTGATGGCCCCGCATCACGTCAGGAACGGCCCGGCCGTATCGATTTCGCTATCGATCACATGGCGCAGCGACTGGAGCTTTGCCGAAGCCGACGCACGGGCATTCAATGGCATCTTGCGCAAAGTGGGAATGCGCCCACGAGCACCAGGCCGCTTCCCCGCCCAGAACAAAGCCAAGGCCCTTGCCTGGCGCGCTATCCGCAAACTGACTAGAAGCGTTTCCGGAAGCTAAGTTCGAACACCCGTCCCCGCGGGTCGATAAAGCCGGGTTGATAGCTCAGCGGAACCAGACCATTCTGGTCGCGGACATCGATGATATCGTTTAACACATTGTCGATCCGCAACGACAGCCGCCCGCCCTTCAGCAACGGCACAGCGTCGATAACGCTTTTCTGCTGATCCAGATCGACGAACAGAAAGGCCGTCAGCGTCGTGAGCTCGCTGAAGCGCAAGTCGCTGCTTCCGGGCAAGCCGTTTCCATCAACGCGCGTCCCGCTCTTGTAATTGCCCTGCAGCCTGAAACCGAAACCCTTGTGGAATACGCCGCCCGACAGCTCGATCTCATGCCGCGATGCGCCGCCATTGCTGCTGGTGGCCGAGCCGTCCAACAGGTCCAGTATTGGTACGCTGGGGCGTATCAATATGTCCTCCTGTATGCGGTAGGTATGATAGAGCGCGAGGCTCCATCTGCTTCCCATGCCGCCACCCGGGCCGAAACCGCGACCGCCTCCAATGCGAGGGCCGCCACTGCCGACGCGTGGCCCGCCGCCTGCACCCGCCGCTCCCGCGCCACCGGCACCCGGAGGTCCGCCAAAGGGGCCCCGCCCTTGCTGTCCGGGGCCGCTGCTGCCCGGGACATTAAAGC
>JACVCM010000098.1 GCA_016742125.1 Sphingomonadaceae bacterium
GCTTATTGCTGCGGCTCTGGTCATGGTCCGGCTTGCCGAAACGCCGAAGCGCGCCTAGATTGCACATATGCCCGCAACACCACTCCCCGCAGATCCGACGCTCGACGAAATCCGCATCGGCCTTGCTCCCGCAATCGCGCGCAACGCAGCGTTCGATGGCTGGAGCATCGCTGCCGTACATCTGGCGGCGGATGACGCGGCGATCGACCGCGACGTCGCTGCGCTTGCGTTTAAGGGTGGCGCAATGGCGATGATCGATGCCTGGATCGAAAGCATCGATCTGGAACTTGCGGACCGGCTCCCGCCCGAACAGCTGAACGCGATGACAATACGGCAACGGATAACGTCTTTGCTGTCGACCCGCCTGGACATCATGGCGCCCGACCGGGAATCGCTTCGGCGCGCCATGACGATCATGGCGATGCCGCAAAATCTTTCCAGAGCAGCGAAGATCGGTTGGCGTTCGGCGGACAGGATGTGGCGGTTGGCTGGCGATACCGCCAGCGACTTCAACCATTACACCAAACGGATGATATTGTCGGGGGTCTATGCCAGCCTGCTGAGCGTATTTGTCAACGACGACAGCGAGAATTTCGCCGACAGCCGCGCCTTTCTGGACCGCCGCATCGATAATGTGATGCAGTTCGAAAAAGTGAAGGCGCAGGCCAAGGCACGCCGCGAATATGTGCCGAGCTTTTCGCGCTTTATCGGGCGATTGCGCTATCCGGCCAGATAACGCGCCGAAATCTTCACTTGCCGTTATTGCGAATCGGTTGCAAATGGACTTTGTGCAACTCGATCATCTCCCGCTGGGACAACCGGCCATTGTCCGCGCAATCGACTGGACCGCAATGCCCGAACGCGAAGGCCACCGCCTGCGGTCGCTCGGGCTGGAGGAAGGTGTCGCCATCGAAGCGCTGCACAAGGGCATATTATTCTGGAAAGACCCGATTGCGGTCCGCGTGGGGCGCATGACCATCGCGCTGCGCCGCAAGGTTGCTGCTTCAATATTGTGCGAGATGGCGGCGTGACCGGGATGTTGCCGTTGGTCGCGTTGGTCGGAAACCCCAATGCAGGGAAGAGCGCCCTGTTCAATGCGCTGACCGGAGCCCGGCAGAAGATCGCCAATTATCCGGGTGTCACTGTCGAGCGCAAGTCGGGCCGCACGACCCTTCCAGATGGCAGGCCTGTCGAACTGCTGGATTTGCCAGGGGCCTACAGCCTCGACCCCGACAGTCTGGACGAAGCAGTGACGCGGGATGTCGTGCTCGGCCGATTTTCGGGGCAGCGCCGCCCGGATGCATTGGTTGTGGTGGTCGATGCAGGCAACCTCGACAATCATCTGCGGTTTGCGATCGAGCTGATCGGGCAAGGGCTGCCCGTCGTCATTGCGCTTAACATGATCGATCTGGCGCAGCGCGACGGCCTCGAACTCGATGCCGCGATATTGGCCCGCGAACTGGGTGTACCGGTGATCGAGACCGTCGCCGTACGCAAGCGGGGGCTGGACGACTTGCTGGAAAGCCTGCGCGATGCCCTGAATTCTCCCCGTAATGGAGAGGTGGACCGCCGCCATATAGGGGTGGAGGGGTACGAGCAGGATAGCTCCGCTTCGCCAAGGCAGGAAATGCCGCATGTGCCCCTCCATGATCTTACGGATGGCCCCTCTCCGCGTTCCGGGGAGGATTTAAGGAAGCGGGCGCACCAGCTGGCCAGAATGGCGGTGGTGCGTGAAACGCAGGTGCGGCAATGGACAAGGCGGCTCGACTCGGTGCTGCTGCATCCTGCTGGCGGCGTCCTTTTCCTGCTGGCGTTGCTGTTCGTCATGTTTCAGGCGGTCTATGCCTGGTCAGAAGCGCCGATCGGCTGGATCGAAGGCGGTTTTGCCCTGCTCACCGACCTCATCAATGCCAGTCTGGCTGACGGTCTGTTCCGGTCCTTCCTGACCGATGGTGTCATTGCAGGTGTCGGTTCGGTTGTGGTGTTCCTGCCGCAGATACTGATCCTCTTCTTGTTCATCCTGCTGCTGGAGGCATCGGGCTATATGACCCGCGCTGCCTTTGTCATGGACCGTATGATGGCGGCGGTCGGCCTGTCGGGGCACAGCTTCATTCCGCTATTGTCCTCTTTTGCTTGCGCGATTCCGGGGATCATGGCGACACGCAGCATCATGGACCAGAAGGAGCGGCTGGCGACGATATTGATTGCGCCGCTGATGACATGTTCGGCGCGTTTGCCGGTCTATACACTCATCATAGGCGCGTTCATTCCGGCGCGCAGGATCGGACCTGGGGTCGGCTTGCAGGGGCTGGTTCTGTTTGTGCTTTACATCGCTGGTATCGTGGGGGCGATGCTCGCGGCGCTGGTCATCCAGCGCTTCGTCACCCAAAGCCGCGGCAGCAGCTTCCTGATCGAAATGCCACGGTATCAGTTGCCGCGGGTGCGCGATATCGTGCTTGGCCTGTGGCAACGCGCATGGGTGTTTTTGCGGCGCGCAGGGACGATCATCTTTGTTGCCACCATCGTCCTGTGGGCACTGCTCAGCTTTCCCAAGGTGCCGGTGGGTAGCGAACAGAGTCAGGTCGAATATTCGGTTGCCGGGCGGATTGCGGACGGCCTTGAACCCCTCGTACGCCCCATTGGCTTTAACCATGACATTGCGTTGGCCATCATCCCGGCCATGGCGGCGCGAGAGGTGGCGGTGTCGGCGCTCGGTACGGTCTATGCGATCGACGCCGAGGATGAAGAACAGGCGGCGATGAGTCTGGGGCCGCAACTGACCGCCGACTGGTCTTTGGCGACAGCGCTCGCCTTCCTCGCCTGGTTCATATTTGCGCCGCAGTGCATATCGACCATCGCGGTCACGCGGCGCGAGACCAATGGCTGGAAATGGCCAGCTTTCATGGTCGGCTATTTGTTCGCGCTGGCATATGCGGCGGCAGGCATAACCTACTGGACAGCGACTGCCTTCGGTTTATAGCCAATACGATATTTCAGACGAAGGGTAGGATATGGCGGGCAGCGTCAACAAGGTAATTTTGGTCGGTAATCTGGGCGCGGATCCCGAAGTCAAATCGTTCCAGAATGGCGGGCGTATCGCCAATTTGCGTATCGCAACTTCCGAAGACTGGAAAGACCGGCAGACCGGCGAAAAGAAAGAGCGCACCGAGTGGCATAGCGGCGTGCTGCAGTCCGACGGTCTTGTCGGCGTTGCCGAGCGCTTCCTGAAAAAAGGCAGCAAGGTCTATATCGAAGGGCAGCTTCGCACCCGCAAGTGGCAGGATCAGAGCGGCAACGACCGTTACACAACCGAAGTGTCGGTCGGCGGCTTTGATGGCAAGCTGGTCATGCTCGATGGCGCCCGTGGCGGCTCTGGCGGTGGCGGCAACGACGGCTGGAGCAGCGGCGGCTCGTCGGGTGGTGGTGGCCAGGGCGGCAGCAACTGCCAGGGCGGGTCATCGGGCTTTGGCGGTGGCGACTTCGACAATGATCTGGACGACGACGTTCCGTTTTGAGAATCATGATTCCCTTTCCGTTCGTGTCGAGCGACGACGAAACAGCCTGCCGCGCTGAAGGGCGTCTCGACTTCGCTCGAGGCGACGGGTTAGAGTGAGCTAGATGAAAAAGGCGTTGTTGGTCGTCCTCGTTGTCGCAGCCATTGCCGCATATTTTCTCTTCGATATCGGTCAGTATCTCAGCCTTGAAAATTTCAAGGCGCAGCAGGCCGAAATAATCTCTGCAAAAGCTGCCAACCCAGCGCTCTATATCGTCGGGTTTTTCCTTATCTATGTGGCCGTGACCGGACTTTCGATCCCGGGAGCGGCAATCATGACATTGATCGCGGGCGCGCTATTCGGGTTGGTGCTGGGCACGATCATCGTCTCCTTCGCGTCGACCATCGGAGCAACGCTGGCGTTTCTCGGCTCGCGCTATGTGCTGCGGGACTGGGTTCAGTCGAAATTCGGCGAGCGGCTCAAGGCTATCGACGATGGCCTTGCCAAGGATGGCGCATTCTATCTGTTCACGCTCCGGCTGATTCCGGTTTTCCCCTTCTTTGTGATCAACCTGCTGATGGGGCTGACGCGCATCAAGACGTTGACTTTTTTTCTGGTCAGCCAGATCGGCATGCTGGCGGGCACCATTGTCTATGTGAACGCAGGCACGCAGATAGGCCGGATAGAGTCGACCGCAGGATTGCTCTCGCCGATGCTGATCGGCTCATTCGTCCTGCTCGCGCTTTTCCCCTGGGCTGCGAGGTGGATCGTCGCTTTTGTGAACCGCCGCCGTGCATAGAAAACCGAAAAGCTTTGACCGTAACCTGATCGTCATCGGCGCCGGTTCGGCGGGTCTTGTCTCTGCCTATATCGCGGCGGTGGTGAAGGCAAAGGTCACCTTGATCGAAGCGCATGAAATGGGTGGCGATTGGCTGAACACCGGATGTGTGCCGTCAAAGGCGCTTATCAAAAGCGCAAAGGTGGCGCATCAGATAGCGGATGCCGCGCGTTTCGGTGTTAACGCCCCTACCGCCACCGTCGATTTCCCTGCGGTGATGCGACGCGTGCGCGACGTCATAACCGCAATCGAACCCCATGACAGTGTCGAGCGTTTCACCGGCCTGGGCGTCGATTGCGTGAAGGGTTATGCCCGCTTCATCGATCCGTGGACGGTAGAGATCGATGTAGAGCGGCGGTTGACCGCGAAAGCGTTCATCATTGCAACCGGCGCTGCGCCATTCATCCCGCCGCTGCCGGGGGTGGAGCAAAGCGGATATCTCACCAGCGAGACTTTGTGGGACGCGATGGCGACGCGCGAGGGGGCTCCGCAGCGGCTGGTGATTTTGGGTGGTGGGCCGATTGGTTGCGAACTGGCGCAAGCCTTCCAGCGCTTGGGAAGCCAGGTGACCATCGTCGAAATGGCGGACCGGTTGCTGCTGAAGGAAGATATCGATGCAGGCGCGCTGGTAACCACGCAGTTGCAGGCCGAGGGCGTAGCGGTGTTGACACAGCACAAGGCACTGCGGTTCGAGGGCAAATCCGTGACGGTCGCAGGACCGGCCGGGGAGCGTCAAATCTTCTTTGACGACATCATTATCGCTGTCGGGCGTAAACCGCGCGTGGCCGGTTTCGGCTTGGAAGAGCTTGGCCTGATCGTTGAAGGCCGTCTTGGCAATGACGATTTCCTCCGCACCAGCATACCGCATATCCTGTGTGCTGGCGATGTTGCCGGTCGCCAGCAGCTGACGCACGGCGGCAGCCACGAAGCATGGTATGCCAGCGTCAATGCATTGGCAGCCCCCTTCAGGAAATACCGCGCCGACTACCGCGTGCTACCGCGCGTGACCTATACCGAGCCGGAGCTGGCGGCGGTGGGGCTGACCGAGGCAGAGGCGCGCGCGCAGGGTGTGGCGTTCGACGTTACGCGCTACGACCTTGACGATCTGGATCGCGCAATTGCCGAAAGCGAGGCGCATGGTTTCGTGAAAATCCTGACCGCCAGGGGCAGCGACAAAATATTGGGTGCGACCATTGTCGGCCAGCATGCGGGCGAGATACTGGCCGAAATCACCTTTGCCATGAAACACAAGATGGGCCTGCGTAAAATCCTTCAGACCACACACCCCTATCCGACCTGGGCCGAGGCGAATAAATACGCCGCCGGGCAATATGGGCTCGCGCGCAAGCCCGAGGCTTTGCTGAAATGGGCCGAGCGCTGGTTCCGCTGGCAGCGGGGCTAGTCGAAGGTCTTTGCGGCCAATGCGATACGCTGGGCAACGGTCACGCCGCACAGGCCCGCGAACAACAGGGCCAGTTCAGGAAAATAGGCCGGGAACAGGCAGAACAGGATGAAGAAGGCGATGGTCTCGCCGCCCTCCATCAGGCCGGTTGAATAGATGAACGCCTTGGGGCCATGGGTCCCGTCGTTCCGGCCGCTGCGGGCGGCGATGGCGGCGAAAGCGAGAAAGCTGACAGCGGTTAGCGTGAAACTGGCGACCAGGAGCAATGCCGGAAACAGATTGCCGTAACCGGTGAGGCCAAAGGCGGCCGGCACCGAGACATAAAAAAGGAAATCGGCGAGCGTATCGAGATAGCCGCCGAATTCCGTTGGACCATTGATCCGCGCCACCGCGCCGTCGATGCCATCGAGAATCCGGTTAAGCAGGATGAGCGCCACGCCTGCGCCGAACTGCTGCTGGCTGATGGCAGCCGCTGCTGCCAACCCTATCGCCGCGCCAACCAGAGTCAGCGCATTGGCGGAAACACCCGAACCAGCCAACCAGCCCGCGCAACGATCGAGCGGCGGATCGACCAGGCGGCGCAGCGCGGCGTCAAACATCGCGTATCAGGATCATTTCTTTGCCAGCAAATCCTTGAGACCCGACAGCGCCCCTGTGGGTGCAACTTCATCTTCCGACTTCACCCCTGCTGCTTTCAGCACTGCCTCGGCATTCGGACTGCGCGGATAGGGGTCGAGCGCAAGCCCGAGCGACTGGGCAACCGCCTCGCCCAGATCGATGCTTTGCCCTTCCTGAAACATCGTGTCGCAGTCATCTGCATCAAGTTCGATTTCGATCTCACCGCCAACCACTGGTTCGGGGACGAAGCGGATATGTATCGGTTCGTCCAGCTGTGCTGGAACCGGCTCGTCGCTGGCAACGCAATATTGCGCAAGACTTGCAGTAAAGCGCCCTGTAGCAACAATACCGGCTGCTTCCGGTTTCAGCGAAATCTCCGCCTCCAGGCTGTCCAGCGCCGCCAGATCGAATCGGGCCATGAGAGCGGAGCGTGATTCGCCGTCGGCCGACAGATGGATATTCCGGCTGTGATTGCCGATGTCGGACAGCTTTACCATATGGCTGAACTCGTTACGGGTCACCATCTGGCGCTGCCTTCGACGATCATCTCCGGCAATTGCGCGCCGAGCGATCTTTCAACAGCAAGCAACCGCTGCCGCACATGCGCCAGCGCGCCCGCATTGGCGGTGTCGTTACGGTAAATGTTGCGTAATATGGCTCTGTCCAGCTTCGCCGGGTCAGCCATTGCCTCGCGAAACGCCCCCAGTCGTCCACCGACCGCCCCCATCAGTCGGCCGATATGCTTACCAACAATCATGTCGCCGATACCAACCTCGCGCAGCTGCCCGTCCATGTCGTCGACCAGCAGCTCGGTCAGGTGCGCCATATCCTGCGCATAGGTTTGTCCTGCTTCTTCCAGCCGAAGCAACACAAGCGAAAATATCGCCGCCACCATATCGAAACGGCCATCTATACTGTCAGGGACCTGGCCGTCGATATACCAGTGCGGCTCGCGCGCATGGGCCACAATCTGATTGTAAAGCGGCACGAGCCGCAATTTGGGATCGGGCTCTCCAGAACCGAAAAGACGTTTCAGTAGCGACATTTTACTCCATTCGGCCAGGGGGTCAGGATGCGTTCATCCGCCTTTGCATATTGATATTGCCGCATTAGGATGCAATGGCAACGTCAACAAAGCGAAGTTTTCCGGAGAATATCATGCGCGTGAAGCATATTGCCAGCCTTACTGCGATCGTCGCAGCGATGGCACTGACATCGGGTTGCACCCGGCTGCGCGCGCATCAGGGCTATATCGGCGACCAGACGCTGCTGTCGTCGGTGCAGCCCGGCGTCGATAACAAGGAATCGGTGCAGGCTTCACTCGGCCGTCCGACCTTTGTCGGGCAGTTCGACCAGAATGACTGGTATTATTATGCGCGCGACACACGGCAACTCGCCTTTGCACAGCCAACGGCGACCGATCAATATGTGCTGAAGGTGCGTTTCGATAATGCGGGCAATGTTGCCTCGGTGACGCAAACAGGCAAGGAACTGATTTCGAAAATCAGCCCCGAGGGCGACAAGACACCGACGCTGGGCCGGAACAAGAGCTTCTTCGAAGAAATCTTCGGCAATATCGGTTCGGTTGGCGCCGGCGGTGGGCAAGGTGCAACGCCGAACAGCCCGAACTAGGCGTTATTCGGCGACTTCCGCGGCCGCGAGGACCGCCAGCGTAACCAGATCGCTCGTGCTCGATGCCATTGTCGCGACCTGCACCTGACGTTCGATACCCAATAGCATCGGTCCGATCACCTGGTCACCGCCCAGTTCGCGCAGCAGCTTTGCCGACAGGTTCGCCGATTGCAGCCCCGGCATGATCAGGACATTGGCCGGGCCCGACAGGCGGCAGAACGGATAGTTTTTCATCAACGCCGGGTTAAGCGCCACGTCGGGCGGCATATCGCCTTCATATTCGAAATCGGGCCGCCGCGCATCGAGCAGGGCAACCGCTTCACGGATATTGGTGATCCAGTTTCCGTGCGGATTGCCGAATGTGGAAAAAGACAGGAAGGCGACACGCGGCACATGCCCCATGCGCCGCGCAACACCCGCTGTCTTCTCGGCAATATGTGCCAGTTCTTCGGCACTGGGACGTTCGTTGACCGTGGTATCGGCAATGAAAACCGTATGCGTCTTGCCGACCATGACGTGAATGCCGAAGGGTATTTCTCCCTTTTTCGGGTCGAGAACGCGGCGGAGTTCGCGCAACGTCTGACCGAAGGTCCGCGTCACGCCGGTGATCATGGCATCGGCCTGATCCATTTGCAGCAGCAAGGCGCCGAAAATGTTGCGGTCGCGGTTGACCATGCGCTGAATGTCGCGGCGCAAATATCCGCGCCGCTGAAGACGGGCGTAAAGCCTGTCGACCATTTTCTCGACAAGCGGGCTCTGCACACTGTTGTGGATTTCATATTCGTCGGGATCGGTGCCCAGCTCTATCAGTTTCTCGGTCACCCGTGCGTCGCGACCAATAAGGACGGGGACGCCGTATCCATCCTGCTTGAACTGCACCGCAGCGCGCAGTACGACATCTTCTTCGGCTTCGGCAAATATGACGCGTTTCGGCTTGGTCCGCGCTGCTTCATAGACCTGTGTCAGTACCGAGGTTGTCGGATTCTGCCGCGCACGCAATTGGGCGCGATAGGCAAACATGTCCTCGATCGGTTTCTGCGCGACGCCCGAATCCATCGCTGCCTTGGCGACCGCAGACGCGACGATTTCCATCAGGCGAGGGTCAAAGGGCGAAGGAATGATATAGTCGCGCCCGAACTTGTGCATCAGCCCGCCATAGGCGGCGGCGACCTCTTCGGGGACGGTTTCCCGCGCGAGCTGCGCCAGCGCATTGGCGGCGGCGATTTTCATCGGCTCGTTGATCGTTGTCGCCCGTACATCGAGCGCGCCCCGGAACAGGAAGGGAAAGCACAGGACATTGTTGACCTGGTTGGGGAAATCCGACCGACCGGTGGCGATAATCGCGTCGGGCCGCGCGGCTCTGGCAACCGGAGGGGAGATTTCGGGGTCGGGATTGGCCATCGCAAAGATGATGGGCTGATCGGCCATCGACTTTACCATTTCGGGGCTCAGCGCATTGGCAGCGGACAGCCCCAGGAAAACATCGGCCCCGACGACGGCTTCCGCCAGGCTTCGCATGGTCGTCCGGGCCGCATGCGCCGATTTCCACTGGTCCATACCCTCGGTCCGGCCCTGGTAGATGACCCCAGACCGGTCGCACATGATGACATTATCGTGCGGAACACCCATCGCCTTGATAAGTTCGGTGCAGGCAATCGCAGCCGCGCCCGCGCCGTTGCACACGACTTTTACATCTCTCAGCGAGCGCCCGGTCAACTCGCAGGCGTTGATCAGCCCGGCCGCGGCGATGATTGCGGTGCCATGCTGGTCGTCATGGAAGACCGGAATGTTCATCCGCTCGCGAAGCGTCTGTTCGATGATGAAGCAGGATGGTGCGGCAATGTCCTCCAGATTGATTCCGCCGAAGGTCGGCTCCAGAAGTTCGACTGCGTCGATGAAACGGTCGACATCTTCGGTCTTCACCTCGATATCGATGGAATCGACATCGGCAAAGCGCTTGAACAGCACCGCCTTGCCCTCCATCACCGGTTTGGAAGCGAGCGCGCCAAGATTGCCCAATCCAAGTATTGCAGTACCGTTGGAAATCACCGCCACAAGATTGCCCTTGGCAGTATAATCATAGGCGGTTGCCGGATCGGCAGCGATGGCATGGACCGGTACCGCGACGCCGGGAGAATAGGCAAGGCTCAAATCGCGCTGTGTCGCCATGGGCTTGGTAGCGATGATCTCGATCTTGCCCGGGCGGCCCTGCGCATGGAATTCCAACGCCTCCTGCGCGGTAAACTGGACGTCGCTGTCGTTCATCTTGGGCCCTGTTCTATTTATATTGTCCGCTTGTCCTAGCGGCAGAGTGCCGTTTGGCGCAAGCCTGCACGCAGCGGACACTTTCCACAAATAGGAGCGTGCACGACATTGCCACAGCGATGCAGCGCGCTATGCACGCAATATGCAATCACGCGCGCCCCGAACCGAAAGCCTGCCGGGAATGTCGACACCGACGCCGATGATGGTGCAATATCTGGCGCTTAAGGCCAAGGCCGGCCAGTGTCTGTTATTTTACAGGATGGGCGATTTTTTCGAGCTGTTCTTCGACGATGCCCGGATGGCGGCGGCGACGCTCGACATCGCGCTGACATCGCGCGGTGAGCATGATGGCAAGCCAATCCCGATGTGCGGGGTGCCGGTGCACAGCGCCGAAGGCTATCTTGCCCGGCTGATCAAGGCAGGTCACCGGGTGGCCATCGCCGAACAGACAGAAAGCCCCGAACAGGCCAAGGCACGCGGTGGTTCGAAGGCGCTGGTCGCGCGCGACATTATCCGGTTCGTGACAGCAGGCACATTGACCGAAGACAGCCTGCTGGACAGCTGGGCTTCGAACATGCTGGTCGCCCTTGCGCCCGTAGGTGCTGCCATAGGCATTGCGGCGGCAGATATTTCGACAGGTTATTTTGAACTAGCGACGGTCACCCCCGACACATTGGAAGCCGAACTCGCGCGGCTGGCGGCGAGCGAGATTGTAACGCATGAAGGTTTTGCGGCTGCCCCCTATGGCGCGATATTGAGGTCGCGTGAAGATTTCGACAGCATCGGCGGGGAAGCTGCGCTGAAAGGGCATTTTGCGACCGATGATTTCGGTTCGCTTTCGCGCGCGGAACTGGCTGCTGCCGGGGGGCTTATCGCTTATCTGGCGCATGTCGGGCAGGGCAGAATGCCCTTTCTCAAGGTCCCCGTCCGGCGCGAGGTTCAGCAGTTTCTGCTGATCGATCAGGAAACGCGCGACAGTCTTGAAATCACAGGCGAAAACAAGGGTGGGCGGGCCGGGTCCTTGCTGGCGGAGGTCGATCGGACGATTACCGGGGCG